>ONXE01000138.1 GCA_900321775.1 uncultured Bacteroidales bacterium | reverse complement strand
CTTGCCCATGAAAGTGAGGGCCACTTCGTGCCACGTACAAGGCAAAATCGTAAACTCTCCTTCGGGACGGTACACGCCGAAATACTGATTCGGCTCGTGGTGAGCGTTGGTCCCGCCCACAGGCACAATCTGCATGCCTGCTCGCAGAACGGCGTAGTCGTTGAAACGTTTCTGCAGCCAGAACTGCTCCAGCGCCACTTCGCCGCCGCGTTCCACTTCGCTCTCGTACTCACCGCCCTCTTCCTCTTCAATCTCTGTTGCTATCTCCGGGCCACCATGCTCAAACTCAATCTCTGACGCCATGCTCCAGCCCTTGCCGAAATCATATCCGATATAGAAGACTACGTGCGGCAAGTCGAACTCGGCGTAACGGTCGCCCTTGTATTTCTCGGGATTCTTGCCATAGCGCAGGTAGTTGTTCGAAAAGAAACACTGCTTGAAGGTAGCCTCGCCGTATCCGCCAAAAGTAAGCCTACCGTTGCCGTTACCCACTTTCTTCACGGTCGCCCCGGTCTCCGCATCCACTTCCGGACGCAGACCTTTCTTCTGCGTACCCGCGGGCGCTATCCCCATTTGTGGGGACACGCCCGTTTGTGCTTGCTGCTGCTCCAGTCTCTCCACACGACGAATCAACGCCTGCAGATCGGCGCTGCTCACACGAACACTATCCTCCGCAAAGGCCTGAAAGCCAGCAAGAAAAGTGAAAATCACAATCAACAAAACTAACCTTTTCTTCATCACATTATTCGTTTTCAAAACACGATGCAAAGTTACTGCTTTTTCCCGATTCCCGCAATCCCAAAGAATGGGTAATTTTGTCGGTAATGGTATTGATATGTTGTAAGAAGACATGATAATTTGTCTTATTAAGGAAAATAGACGCCTCTTCTATATATACAACAAGAGGCCTCCGCATCCCTGCGGGGGCTTCTTCTTTCATCCCTGCCCCTCACCCCTTGACTCTCGACCCTTGACTCTCGACCCTTTCCCCACATATAATGGGCGTTTTTTGTAATATCTGGTTGACAAAAACAACTTTTTGGGGGCAAAATGAGGCTTTTTTTGCATTTTTTTGCCAAAAAATTTGGTCAGTTCAAAAAAAAGCAGTACCTTTGCACCTGCTTTCGAAAGAAAGCCCCCCGACGGGGGAGGACAATTGCTTAATGGTGTAATGGTAGCACTACAGATTCTGGTTCTGTCTGTCTGGGTTCGAGTCCTGGTTAAGCAACACATTATGGGTAAAAATTCATAGTGAGTTAGTGTTAGTAAGTGACCTTTTCATATAAAAGGTTTTTAAATGGGTTAATAAAAAAGTGTATTAGGTCGCAAGACCTAGAGGCAAGTGGAGACGGGAGTCCCTGCTTGTTTTTTTTGCAGAAACTCCCGTCCTCGTATTCAGATAGTGTGATAGTGCGGCTGACAAACGGCCGCAGCCTGACAGTCTGTTAGTTGGCTTAGAACCGGCCACCGGCTCCGCCGCCGCCGAAACTGCCTCCACCAAATCCACCGAAACTGCTTCCTCCACCCGACGAGCCTCCGAATCCTCCGGAGAAACCTCCGCCGCGACGGCCCCGTCCCGCTGACGTAAGGAACGCAGCGGCCATGGCTGCCAATGCAATGGCGGCTGCCTTGTCAATAGCGTCGTCGCTGTTGCCGAAAGCCTGCGCACGGCGTTTCTCATTGGCAAGTGACGCATGCGTGCGCGCGTCACGTACGCTTTGTAAGGTTCGCGCGGGCATATCCATCTCCAGTTGGGTAATCCACTCGACAGGTATGCCGGCCTTGATGGCTGCGGGCACCAATGCGGCAAACGCATCCGGCGTCGGAGCATTCTTCAGCGCGCTGCGGGCACGGCGTTTCTTCGTTGGGAAGAACGCAATGAGCAGAGGTATGCCGAAGAAGAGCAGGATAATCAGAAAATCCCAACCATCCAGATCAAGGTTCCCGTCGCCATAGTCCATCTCCTCGTTGTACTCGCCCAGCATCACGGGCTCGATAGCCGAGACGGCAGCCTCGACTGCGCCGTAATAGTCGGGCGGATCCTGACGCAGGCAGGGACCCATCCGGTCCTCAATGATACGCTTGCACAACGCATCCGGCAAGGCGCCCTCGATGCCATAACCCGTCGCGATGAACACGTCGATGTACTTCTCCGTGGCACTGCGGGGCTTGAGGAGGATAAGCACGCCGTTATCTTTGGCCGAGCCCACGCCCCATTTCTGCCCGAGTCGCTGCGCGTAGTCCGCAGGCTCATAGTCCTCCAGGTCGCTGATGGTGACAACGCAAATCTGGTTACTGGTGCTGTCGGAGAAAGCCTCCAGACGCGTTTCCATCTCCCTGACCTGCATGCCCGTGAAAACGCCCGCAAAGTCGTTGACCATGCGGTTGGTGGCCTCAGGGAAATCCGCCCAAAGCAGCGTGGGCACGCAAAGGAGTATAGAGAGAAGGAATCTTCTCATCGTAGCGGCGTTTTAGAATTGTACCGTAGGAGCCTTGTCAGCGCCTGTAGCGGCCTGGAAATACGGTTTCTTCTCAAACCCGAACCAGCCGGCATAGATCAGCGTAGGGAACTTGCGAATCTCAGCATTGTAGTCGGCGGCCTCTTCGTTGTAGTTGCGACGAGCCACAGCAATGCGGTTCTCCGTGCCCTCCAACTGCGCTTGCAGTTCCTGGAAGTTCTGATTGGCCTTCAGGTCGGGATAGGCCTCAGCCACAGCCATCAGTCGGCCCAAGCCGCGGGACAATTCATCCTGAGCTGCCTGGAAGCGGGCGAAGTTCTCTTCGTTGAGATCGTCGGCCTGAATAGTGATAGAAGAAGCGTTGGAGCGAGCCGTGATAACCTCCGTCAGAGTGTTCTCCTCATGAGCGGCATAGCCCTTAACGGTATTCACCAAGTTCGGAATCAGGTCCATACGACGCTGGTATTGGTTCTCTACTTCGGACCAAGCCTGATTGACTTCTTCCTGTTCCTCAACAAGGTCGTTGTAGTTGCAGCTGGTGAAAGCCACTGCGAAGCCGAGCATTACGGCAAATGTCAAAAGATGTTTCTTCATATTTTTAATAAATTAAAAATCTGGCAATCTTTGCTTCGGCGAGTTGTGTAAGCGAGCTTACACTCGCCTTGCTAAAGATTTCATTGTTATATTATATAGCACCAGTGGTGCTTGTCTTCTGAGCGGCCAAACTGGATGTCACGGAGGGTCTTGTAGAGCAACTGACACACAGGCCCCGCGTCCTCGCCGTAATCATAGACAACGCCGTTGTCGGGGTCGGTGATTCGGCTGATGGGACTGATGGCAGCGCCTGTTCCGCAAGAGGCGGCCTCCTGAAACTCGCCCAGTTCCTCCACGGGTATATGCCGTTGCTCGACGGGTATTCCCAGGTCGCGACACAGGTCCATCAGCGAGCGGTTGATGATACTGGGCAGGATACTATCCGACTTGGGCGTGCAGTAGGTGCCGTTCTTCACGAGGAAGATATTCGCGCCGCCGCATTCGTCCAGGTACTTATGCTCCAACGAGTCGAGGAACAGCACGCCCATTCCGGCCTCATGCGCGGGCTCGGTGGCTCGGAACGAGGAGGCGTAGTTGCCACCCACCTTGTATTGGCCTGTTCCCAACGGTGCCGCGCGGTCCACATGTCTGTTGATGACAAACGGCGTTGTGCCGAAACCTGCGGGGTAGTAAGGGCCGATAGGCGTGACGATGACGCAGAACTCAAACTCCGAAGCCGGTGACACGCCCACCTTGGGGGTAGTGCCGAACATGATCGGGCGGATGTACATCGAAGCCTCCGTGCCGTAAGGCGGCAGGTACTCGATGTTTTTCTTCACCGCCAGTGTCACCACCTTAAGGAACAGCTCCGTCGGCACAGGTGGCATGTACATCGCCTTCGCCGAAGCCTGCATACGCAGGGCATTCTCCTCGGGTCGGAAGATGCCTATAGTACCGTCAGCCCTCCGATAGGCCTTGAGTCCCTCAAAACACTGCTGCGCATACTGCAACCCTGCTGCCGCCACGTGGATAGGCAGCGTCATCTCCTTTGTCGCCTGCAGTTCTCCCCAGGCTCCGTTCCCGTAGTGGCAGTGGACCATATAGTCCGTCGGCGTGTACGAAAACGTCAGTTTTGACCAATCTATATCTTTCATTTCATCATGGCCAAAGGGCCATACTTAAACAATCTGTCCAAAATACTTATGTTGTCGCCCCATGAGGCGTCGGTGTCCGCGTTTGCCCACTCCATTGTGTAAGCAGGCTTTTCCTCCCGAGTTCCGGGCATCTCATTGCGGAGCAAAGCCCGAGTAATCTCGAACGTGGTCTCGTTCAGGTCCAGCAGATATGCATACTCCCGCTCATACAAAGGCCGGATGAAGTCGGAGTAGTAGTCGAAATACGGCGATTTCTTGTACGCCGAGAGGATGGCCTGCCAGTGCTGATGTTGCCAGTGCTGCTGATAACTGATTCGCAAGTCGCGCGTCAGTTGCTTCGACTCCACTTTCTTGAGCGGAACGGTCAACATGATCTGCTCGCCTACAGGAGAGAGGATGATGCAACGGTTGCGAAGGGTCTGTTTCGGGAACGAGTCGCACACCTCTATCCGCGGTTCCGGCGCCGCGTCATAGGCTTCAAACCAAGCCGCCGGCCCCCAATATGTGGTAGGCAGCACTGTCATTTGTTGGCATCCATGCCAATGCGGTTCCAGCGGATATGCCCATGGAACCACGGCTTGTCTTTCTCGATGCTAAGCCAAACAAACACGGGCCTTCCGACGATATGGTCTTCGGGCACAAAACCCCAGTAGCGACTGTCCGCAGAGTTATGACGGTTGTCACCCATCATCCAATAGTAGTCCATCTGAAAGGTGTACGTGTCACCCACCTTGGCCTGATTATGCTCGTACGCATCGATGACGCGGCGGTAGATCGGGTAGTTCTCTTCCGTCAGGAGGATTTGGTCGCCCTTGCGGGGGATGTAGATAGGTCCGTAGTTGTCGCGGTTCCAGCGGAAGGATGAGTCGCCCAGATGATGAATCATGCCAAGCGGATAGACTTCACCCCCACGGTCTGCGGGCTCCAGAACGATTTTCTCCACCTTGCCGGAGCGCTCCAGTTCGGCCTTCATCGCCTGCGTAAGCGGGAAATGATAGACGGGCTTCTCGGGCGAGAGTCCCAGATTGAGGATTTCCTCCACCCCGCCCTGCAACTGCGGGTTGAGGTAACGACGGTCA
>ONXE01000041.1 GCA_900321775.1 uncultured Bacteroidales bacterium | reverse complement strand
GCGCCCGATATCCAACCGAACGCCTGCCGGGCAGCCGTCTATCACGCCGCCAATGGCAGGTCCGTGGCTCTCGCCAAAAGACGTAAACCGATATTTCTCTCCTAAACTATTCATATAGCACACACCTTTGCGGGTGCAAAGTTAATGAAAAGTTTTGAAACGACCAAGAAAAATCGTAAAAAAATGCATTTTGCGCCGCTGAGAGGGGTTCAGGAGCGCAGGATACGGGTCGTTTCCTTATTGGCGGCGCGCCAATTGGGATAGAAACGGTCCATGAGCGCATGGAACCGAGGACCGTGTCCCGGTCCATGAGCGCATGGAACCGAGGACCGTGTCCGGTCTGCAGCAGATGGCACATCTCGTGGACCACAACGTGTTCGATGCACCACTCGGGCAGAAGGAGGAGATAGGTGGAGAGGCAGATGGTGCGGGTGCGGACGAGACAATGTCCCCACTTGGATTTGAGAGGTTTGCAGGTGACGACCTCCGGCCGTACACCCATGACAGGCGCGTAACGGTCTATCATGGGTTCTACGAGGCTGAGGAGCCGCCGGGCCGCTTCCTGTTTCTGCGCACGGGTAGTGAGCGGCAGTCGGGCGTAAAAACTGTCACGTTGCTGTTGGCGTTGCAGGGTCCTGAGACGCGCCTGTTCTATCCACTCGCGGTGGTCGTCGATGAACCGCTCGACCACCAATCGGGGCACGCCCCAAGGGACGGAGACATGTACTTCGCCATCCTTGGTGATACGCATAGACAGCCTGCTCGTGCGGCGGTATGTGACTTGTATAGGCATTGGTTATCAGTTGCTTACCTGCTTGAGAATCGGTTCTACGGAGAGTGTGCTTCCTGTGGCCTGTCGCAGCCACTCTTCGGGCGTGAGTCGGCCCAGACGGTAGCAGCGCTGGTATTGTTCGGCCCACTGACGGTCGGTCTTGTCGGCAAAGAACTGCTCGAGTTGGAACTGCACGATATGTCCTATGGGATAATTGGGCAGATACATGGGCGAGTTGACCATGTGTGAGTAGATAGCCAGTAACGGGCAATCGTGCTCGCCGAGGACAGGCTCGAAGTAGTCGTTCCACACCTCGGCGGCGATGGCCAGTGTGGCGTCCCTGAGATGCTCCGCACCTGCCCAAGGGTGGGCATAAAGCCATTGCCACATGCGCATGTCCACCAGACTGACGCCCATAATCTCGTACATGCCCCAGAAGGCGTCGAGTACCGCTTCGCGGTCCAGAGTCTGCTTGCCGTAGCCGAGCAGTTGCAGGTCGCGGTGCTGGAAGAGGAAGGCGCTGGCCTCGGTGAAGCCGGTATTGGGAATGCCGCGGAGCATGTAGTGGTCGATATAATAGAGGCTGGTGACCTCTTCGACGTTGTGTCCCATCTCGTGGACGGCGATATTGAAGCCTTTGTAGTTCATGCCCGAGGCAGGGATGCGGGTGCGGAGACGTGCGGGTTCGTTTCTTCCCACACAGGGCCATGCGTGTCCCGAGCCGCGCGCCGCCTCGACGACTATATGCGAGGCGATGTCTTGGGCCAACGCTTTGTCGAAGCCCAGTTGGCGGAGCATGTCAGGAATGCGCTGACGGTAAGCCTCGGCATTGGGATAGAGGGCCTCGGTCTGGCGGTCAAGCTGTTTCTCGTTGATCGCGCTGCGGGCTTTGAACCCGTCGTACCAGATGTCGTACGGGCGCAGGTCACGTCCCAAACGGCTGCGTATCTCGGCAGCAACGGTTTTGACCTGCTCAGAACCAAGCAACTGTCGGAAGAGACTGTCCACCTGGGCTGCGGGAATCTCGATGTCGCCCTCGAAGTTGCGGATGATGCCCGTGGGCATGTTCGGACAGTATTCGTCCTGCTGTTGCATGGCGTGGAAGATGTTCAAAATCATCTGATAACGTCGGTCGGTCTCGGGCTCGTCGGAGGCGTTTTCCACGCGGTTGGAGACGGGATACCAAAGCGCCTCAGGGTTGTTGATGACCGCTTTGGGAATCTCCTGGCGGACGATGCGGAGCATGACGTCGTATATCATCTCCTGACAGGGGTTAGGCTGAAGGCTGTCGCCATAATGCGCTTTGATTTCGTCGCGCAGGTTCCAGTGGCTGAGCAGCAGCATGCTGTCGGGGAAGAGTTGCCGGCCGTCTTCGGTGCGGAGCCGATCCATACAGATGTTGTAGTCGGCTATGTAGTTTTCGGCGTCGGCATAGGCCTGCGAGAGGTTGGCCAATACGCCGGCAGGGACGCGGGAGGTGAAGACATCGCCGAGACGTGCTTCCGCCCACCCAAGGCGCGACCATTCGACTCCCAGGCTGTTCTTCTCTTCGAGGGTGTAGAACGGGAAGTTGAGGATGGTGATGAAGGCCACTTTGTTGGCGAAGAGGTCGTCGGTGAGATGCGCTGCGGGGTTGAATCCGGACATTATCCAGTCCACGTCTGTGGGCTCGTCAGGCCCCATGAGTTGCGTGGGTTTGAGGATGTTGACGGTCAGGAGGTCGTAACTCTCGTTGAGGTTCTCCATCAGCCGGCTGAGACTCAGGAAGAGGTCTGTTCGGGCTTGCTCGGAGCCTGCGAAATGCTCCTGAACGAAATCGGAAAAGTCCTGTTCCGACCCATCTTCTGCCCGCCAGAGGGCGCCTGCCTGTTCAACGCCGCGCCGGAGTCGGTCGGCGTCGGAATCAGGATATTTTTCCTGTAGCGCCAGGATGGTCTTTTTGACTGTAGGTTCACTGACGCCTTGTAGTATCGGACTCGTTTCGCGCCGTGCTCCCGAGCATCCTGTCATCATCATAATCATTGCTGCAATGATAGTTTTGGTGAATGTTATTCTGTTCATAATCTGCCAAAGTTGGTAATCGGGTACAAAATTAATATATATTTCTGAATTACACAAGCCTTTTGGCAAAAATTTGGGTATAAAGTGCACTTTTTTACGTTTTTGCTTGCATTTTTCAAAAATTAGCAGTACCTTTGTGCCCGAAATCTAATTGAGCAAAGCATATGGAAGAATCTTGGCGTAGAAAAATCTACGAAGTACTGGATCCGGAGGAGCAGACCAAAATAAGCAAGGCATACGACAGTTTTATGCTCGTGTGCATCGTTGTGAGCCTTATTCCTCTGGCGTTTCGCGAGCAGACGGTATATTTCGAGTGGATGGACAAGGTGTCGGTGGTGTTCTTCATCATCGACTACATATTGCGCTGGTTCACAGCAGACTACCTAATCACTAACAAGCCTGCCTGGAAGGCTTTTCTGCTGTATCCTTTTACCCCGTTTGCCATCATTGATTTGCTGTCGATTATCCCGTCGTTTGTGATACTGAACCGTGCATTCAAGTTGCTGCGTATATCGCGACTGCTGAAAGTGCTGAGGGTGTTCAAGTTTCTGCGGTACTCACGCAACATACGTGTACTGACCAAGGTGATGCGCAAGGAGAAAAGTATCCTGATGACGGTCTTTTTCATCGCCATCGGCTACATCTTTGTGACGGCACTGATCATGTTCAATGTGGAAGACTCGATTATGTTCGAGGATTTCTTCGACGCGCTATACTGGGCGACCACTACGTTGACGACAGTCGGGTACGGAGACATCTACCCGGCCACCAACCTGGGACGAGTGATCAGTATGTTCTCGGCTATATTGGGCGTGGCTGTTATTGCATTGCCTTCGGGCGTTATTACTGCCAGTTATCTGGACGAGCTAAGAGAGGCGAAGAAAGAAAAAGCGTAACTATTTTCTGAGAGTTAGTTTATGAAGAACGTAAAGACTTGGTTACTGGCGTTGGCCGTGCTATGCAGCACCGGCGCCTGGGCACAAATCCCTTCGTCGGAAGGGACGATGGAGACTGTTATGGGTATGCCTCGGGCAGAGTGGTCGAAGGCTGGAGAGATACTGATGCATACGCCGGGAGAAGAGTTGTTCAATGGTGTTATCCACCCCTCGGCAGGGCTGTTTGAGGACTATTTCGATGTAGATCAAGCCGCAGCGGAGCACCGAGGGTACATCGAGATGCTTCGGAAGAACGGCATTCGCGTACATACGGTGATTGATATTCTGGAGGAAGTGGGCATAGACAGCCTCCGTGCGTTAGCAGCGAAAGTGCTGACATATGATATCAGCAGCATAGCGGGTGAGGACGCTCAGGCCACGGAGAAGTACCGGCAGGAAGTGTTGGGCAAGATGAGTCGTGCGGACCTGATTCGTTGCATTCTGCTGCAGCCCACAGTCAAACTGGCGAAGACCGACAATAACACGGGCTATGAGGCACAATACATCCAGAATCCGCTGATGAACCTGTATTTCACCCGCGACCAGAGCATTACGACCCCACGGGGTCATATCATCTGCAGCATGAACAGCAGTCAGCGTGCTCCGGAGACGGAGATCATCAGTCTGTGCTACGAACATCTGGGGCTGAAGCCGATATTGCGCATACAGGGCAAAGGTCGTCTGGAAGGCGGCGATTACATCCCTGCGGGGACCATCTCGCTGATTGGGTGCGGCATGCGTACCAATGACGAAGGTATCAAGCAGATGCTGGAGGCTGACGCTTTCGGGCACGACACGGTGGTAGTGGTCCGTGATCATAAACTGTGGCAGATGCAGATGCATTTGGACACCCACTTCAACATCATCGACAAAGACCTGTGTACGATGGTCAGCAGTCGCTTGAATGCCAAACCGGGCGAGCCGGAGTTCAACACTTGCGACATATGGACGCGCAAGCCGGGGACAAAGCGGTACAAACTATGGAAGAAGAATCTGCCTTTTGTGCCCTATATGCGTGGTCGCGGGTTTAAGATTATCCCTATTGATTACGAGGATGAGATGCATTATGCGAACAATTTCCTGACCATCGGTCCGCGTCATATTATGGCTGTGGGCGGGCAGTCTGAGGCCCTGCAGGAGCGTTTCCGCGAAGCGGGTGTGACCGTGGAGTGGATTCCGCTGGAGAGCCTGATAGACGGTTATGGTGCAGCGCACTGTATGACGCAGGTTATGAAGAGAGAAGTAGGCCAATAAGAGGGTTTTAGACAAAGAAAACAGCGGTTATACGCATTTTTTTACGATTTTTCTTGGTCATTTCAAAACTTTTCATTACCTTTGCACCCGGTTTTAGATTAACAAAACTGAAGAATGATATGAAACGATTGATTTATGGAGTATTAGTGGTTCTGGCAGTAGTGCTGGCAAGCTGTGAAGGCAAGCCGGGTCGCGACGGCCGTGACGGCTTGGTCAACTACTACAAGATCCCCGTTCAGATCAACCAAAACGAGTGGAAGTACACTGACTTCGACAACAACAACTACTTCTACGCGACGATCAGTATGCCTGAGATTACGGGCGAGATTTACCAGCATGGCAACATCATGGTTTATCGCGAGTATGACACGGGCACGGCACAGGCTACGCAAACTCCGCTGCCGTATGTTCGTCACAAGGAGTATTTGGCAGACGAAGCGACGCAGACGTGGGGCTTCTACACGGAGACGGTTGATTATGAGTTTACGGTGGGCAAGATGACTATCTTCTATACTGCGAGCGATTTCGACTACGAGGTTGATAAGCAGTTTGTGCCGGAACAGATGAATTTCAGAGTGTTTATCACCTACTGATGACTCTAGAAGAGTTCGTACGAAAGAATCGAGAGGCCGACGTGAGAGCGTTGGCATTGCACATGAGGCAGTATCCAGAAATGGACGCTGCCTTTGCGTTACAACAGATAGAGGGTTGGCAGAAAGCGCGTCAGAAGTTGCCGGAACTGGCCGCTATAGACGGGTGGTTGTGGCCGAAGCGGGTGAGTGTGGAGCAAAGCTCGTCTCAAGCTACCGCGCTTTATAAAAAGGCGGTGCTTGAGAAATGGAAAATGGAAAATGGAAAATGGAAAATTGGGGGGCAGCGCCTGGTGGATCTGACGGGCGGAATGGGTGTGGACTGCTATTATCTGAGCGAGGGATTCGAGGAAGTGCATTATGTAGAGAGGGACGAGGAGCTGTGTCGGTTGGCGGAGAAGAATTTTGCGCTGGCAGGGAAGAAGGTGCAGGTGCATCATTGCAGTGCAGAGGAGTGGTTGAAGGTTCTTACCTCGCAGGCTCAGACGATCGGCAGAGCCGTGCAGGATTACAGAGAAGACACGACGTTCTTTGTGGATCCGGCGAGGCGTGACAAGAACGGAGGGAAGGTATTCAGGCTGGAGGATTGCGAGCCGAATGTGGTGGAACTCCTTAGTATATTACGTGCGTGCGCGGGAAGAGTGCTGATGAAGTTGTCACCGATGTTAGATATTACGGCGGCGGTTCGGTCGTTGGGCGGAGCAGCAGAGGTGCACGTAGTGGCTGTGAAGAACGAAGTAAAGGAAGTGTTGGTGCTGATAGAAGGAGCAAGGAACAAGGAACAAAGAGCAAGGACGGGGGCAGATGTGCAAGGAAACAGTATGGATCCGGAGATTACGTGCGTGGATCTGGAGACAGAGGAAGAGGCGTTTGTGTTCAGGAAGAGCGAGGAAGAGGGGGAAAATAGGGGGGATAGGACTAATAGGGCTAATGGGACTAATGGGAGCGATGACAGAGAGGAGTTGTGGTTGGTGGAACCGAACGGGGCGATAATGAAGGCGGGAGGATGGACATGTTTTGGAGCGAAATACGGATTAGAGGAATTGGGTCCAAATTCACACCTGTTTTGTGTGCCAAGAGACCCGAGGTGTATGCAAGAGAGTCCCAAGGCGGTTCGAAGAATATATGGATACTTTTGCGGGAAGGCGGATGCCGAAAAATTGTTGCCGGGCCGGATTTTTCGGGTAAAAATAGCCAGCAAAGAAGAGTTGAAAACCTTGAATCAAGCGAACGTGATATGCCGAAACTACCCGATGTCAGCAGAAGCGTTGAAAAAGAAGTTGGGAGTACGTGACGGTGGAGAAAAATACGTGATAGCTACCCAAATAGGGTCAAAACCCGTGCTTTTTTTGGGGGTTCGTCAATTTTTACACAATTAATACCAATTTTTGCACACCCATACGCGCGAAAAGCAGTAATTTTGCACCGATTTTGAAATTGTAAACTAAAGATAGCAAAACAATAATAACAAAACACACAGTATGAACAACAAAACAACCTTTTTCAGAAAGACGCTGTTGACGCTTGTAATGAGCGTTGCATGTCTTCTGGCTTATGCCCAGAAAACGGTGACCGGTCAGGTAAAAGATCAGTCCGGTGAGCCGCTGATAGGTGTAAGTATTCAGGTGAAAGGTTCCACCACGGGTACGATTACGGACTTTGATGGAAACTTCACTATGCCAGACGTAGAAGCGAGTGATGTACTTGTTTTCTCGTATGTAGGATTCACGTCACAGGAAGTGACCGTAGGCAACCAGAGCACTATTAACGTAACGTTGTCGGAAGACACGGAGACGCTGGAGGAAGTGGTGGTAGTAGGTTACGGTCAGATGAAGAAGAACGACTTGACGGGTTCGGTATCATCGGTAGGAACGGACGCTATCACGGCTCGTGGTACGTCGGGCGTTGTAGAGGCCTTGCAAGGTGCCGTAGCCGGTGTGAACATCACTCAGTCTTCGGGTCGTGTAGGTGGAGGATTTGATGTAGAGATTCGTGGTAAGTCTTCGACCAACTCGGATACGAAGCCTATCTATGTAGTAGATGGAATCATCTGCGATGACATTGATTTCTTGAATCCGTCGGACATCAGCCGAATCGACGTATTGAAGGACGCATCTTCGACCGCTATTTACGGTAGCCGCGCCACGGCCGGTGTGATCATGGTGACGACGAAGAGTGGTTCGAACACGGGTAAGAAAGAGGCCAAGCCGACTATCAGTTACGATTTCTACTATGGTTTCTCGAATCCTGTTCGTATGAACAACTTCATGAACGGAGAACAGTTCTACAACTACCGTTTTGCCAAATTCCTGACGTATGCCGGCGGTCTTGCCAATGCCATAAACGGTTCGCCGAGCTACCAGATGGGTACGTTTGAGCAGATGGCCTTGTGGAACGACGATACGCAGAGCAGCCGTTTGAAAGAGATCATGAGCGGCAATGACCCGAAGGGAATGCACTCGTGGAACTGGCCGGGTATGGTGACCCGCAACGGTATGCAGCAGAACCATTATGTATCGGTTAACGGTTCGTCGGAGCATGTAGCTTATCACTTCGGTGTAGGATACAACCAGGAAAAAGGTATCTACGTAGGTGATGAGCAGCGCCGAATCAATATCAAGGGTTCTATTGACGCGAACATCAACCAATACGTGCAGGCCGGTTTGAACCTGAACCTGTCGTACATGGGCAACACATACGGCAACGACGACGCAGTGAAGTTTGCGTTCCGTATGAACCCGTTCATGCAGCCCTATAATGCTGAGGGTGAGTTGAACGAGAAGCCGGGTAACTATCAAGCTATGGGTTCGAGCTCCAGCTATCAGTTCTCGGATGAGCCTAACCCGCTGTTGAGACTGATGAACCAGACGAAGCAGAAAGAGACCTGGAGAGGTTTGGGCAACGTGTATCTGCAGATTACTCCGGTGAAGGGCCTTCAGATCAAGTCGTTGTTTGCTCCTACTTACAGCAGCTATCGTTTGGGACAGTTTGACGACACTATCATTGACAACGAGACCAATATCTCGCAGAAGACCAACTATACCAATTTCTCGTACACGTGGGATAATACTATCACGTACGACGGCACTTTTGCCGACAAGCATCACCTGAACATCATGGCGTTGTACTCGATGATGGGTGGTCGCACGGAGAAAGGCATGACCCAGTTTACGGGTGTGATTGATGGAACCCTTTGGTACAACCAGGGTTCGGGTACGTATGACGCAGAGAACTCGGCTCCTTCGTCTTACAGCGAGAGTTCGATGATGTCTGCCGCGTTGCGTGCCAACTACACCTACGATGGCAAGTACATGATTACGGGAACGGTCCGTGGTGATGGTTCGAGCAAGTTTGCCCCGGGTCACAAGTGGGGTTTCTTCCCCTCAGTAGCCGTAGCATGGCGCATGTCGGAGGAAGAGTGGCTTCAGCAAGCCGAATGGCTGACTAACCTGAAATGGCGTTTGAGTTACGGTGTAACGGGTAACAACTCGGGTATCGGCGACTACGATACTCAGCAGACTGTAGCCGGTCCGGTTTACTATCCGTTTGGTCAGGTTTATTTCCCTGGCTTCTATCCGAACAAGATCATCGACAGCAACCTGAAATGGGAGACCTCGAACGAATGGAACGCAGGTGTGGACTTCGGTTTCCTGCGCGACCGCATCACGGGTACGTTTGATTTCTATAACAAAGTGTCTCACGACCTGCTTTATCCGAAGGAGTTGCCTTTGGAGGCCGGTGGCGGCACGCTGGTTACTAACGTAGGTTCGGTGCTGAACCGTGGTGTTGAATTTGGTTTGAAGACCGTGAATATCGACACGAACGGTTGGTACTGGGAGACCAGTTTCACCTTGGCTCACAACCACAATGAAGTACTGGAGATTAACGGTTCTGGTACTGACAAACCGGGTAGCACGCCTACCAATGGTTTGTTCATCGGTCACTCGGTTAACAATATCTACGGCTACGACTGGACGGGTATTGTGACCAATCAAGACATGGTTGTACCGAACAATGATGTAGCTGTTGCCAACGGTTTTGTTCCCGGTAGCAGCGTACGTCAGTCGGATTACTACTACGCATGCTATGGCTTGGTAGAGGGCAACCCGATTATCGACGACGTTAACGGTGACGGCAAGTTTACTGACGAGGACAAGAAGATCTGGTCCGCTGATCCGAAGTTGACCGGTTCGCTCACATCTACTCTGACGTGGAAAGGCATTGAGTTTGCCTTCACCCTGTACGGTAAGTGGGGTCAGAAAGCGTACTCGAACTTCTACAGCGAGTATCTGAACTACTCTGATCGTGGACGTCAGAAGATAGCAATGGACTATTATATTCCTGCAGGTACCATCATCAACTGCGATGGCGTTAATCCGGATGGCACGTATATCAACCCTGTTTATCAGGAGACTACTCATTACGGAACGTACCCCTTCCCGAACAACGCGGGCACGAGCGGCGGTACCAATTCCAGCTACTGGCTTGACAACGCGAAGAACATCGTGGACGCCAGCTACCTGAAAGTAAAGAACATCACTTTGGCTTACAGTTTCCAGAAACCTATTTTGCAGAAACTGCACATCCAGAGACTGCGTCTGTACTGCACGGTGACCAACCCGTTTGTCATCACAGGTTACAAAGGCTTCGATCCTGAATGGGCGAGCGCTCAGTTGAAGAACGATGCTCCTTCTACCATTAACACTCAAATCGGTTTGAACCTCAAGTTCTGATATTCAATTTGTAAATCTGTAAATTAGTAAAATTACTATGAAGAAGTATATTTATATATTGGGAGCAGCGCTTGTTAGTTCACTGATACTGACAAGTTGCAAAGACTTTCTGGAAGCAGAGAACAAATCTGCCGGTGGTCAGACTGCAGAGCAGTTTTTCAATGGCGACGCTACGTCTTTAGGCGTGTACGCGTACTCGCTCATGAAACCTATAGTATCGCGTACGAACGTGTATCAATACGGAACGGACCTGTATGTGCCTTCTCGCGGCAAGACGTCGGTTTTCCACGACTATACTCTTACGCCGGAGACGTCCGACATCAAGACGTTCTATTCGGACCTGTACGCATGTATCAATATGGCTAACGCCTGCATCTTCTACGATCAGAACCGTACGCAGTACACTCCGGAGATGCGTTTTGTACGCTCGTATTGCTACTATATCCTCACTCAACAGTTCGGGCGTGTGCCTTACTGCGCAGAGTATATCAACAATGCAGCAACTGAGTACCCGTTGACCGAGCTCTCGGAGATTTACGCGTACATCATCGAGGACCTGAAATCGGCTATCTCTGACGACAAGATGGCGGCTGCTTACATCGGCGACGGTCATGCCAGCAAGGACGCCTGCTATGCTTTGCTTGCGAAAGTATGTCTAGCTGCAGGTTGGGACCTGGGTGTCAGCTACAACGATGTAGCGAAAGGCACGTACACCGTGAACGATGACTCGTATTTCAGCGAGGCACTGAGTTATGCGAAGCAAGCCGGTGCAGATGAGGTGCTGGTAGAGAGTTTTGCCGACAAATGGCATGCTGCCAAGGCTGACAACAGCATAGAGGTGCTCTTCTCGGTTCAGTACGACCGTGCCGGTTATCCGGGTGTAGCACAAGAGGGTGGTCACGGACTGCAGAACAACTACGGTCATTACTATGGCTCGCCTTCGCTGGGTCAGAAGTACGTAAACTCGGAGATGTGTGTATCTCCCAAGGCTTGCAAACTGTGGGACAAGGGTGACCTGCGTTACGAGAACACCTTTATGACCACATTCTACAACGCCAATGGCTCTGACAACTGGGGATCGGACGGCTACTATGCTTACTACAACTCGGCAGACACCGCTACTCAGGGTATTCGTTGGAAATATTTCCCGTACTATGTAAGCGACGCCGAGATTCGCGCATGGATGACCGCGCATCAGCCTCAGATGGTGAAGGGCACATGGGACAACCAGCCTAACGCCTACAAGATTTGCGATGCAGGTAACACCAATATCATCACCTACAAGATGGCCGACGACGGCACCATCAGTGTAGAGAGCACCCAGACCTATGAGGACGCATTGGAAGGCTCGAATGCGCTGAACAAATTCCCTTGCGTACGCAAATGGGATGACGCCACTTCCGGTTTTATCGATGGCACCAATACGACCAACGACTACCGTGACATCATTCTGTTGCATAGGAGTGACATCGTGCTGGTAGCAGCCGAGGCCGCGTATATGTTGGGCCAAATCGGTCAGGCAGAGGGTTACCTGAACAACGTGCGCAACCGTGCAGGATTTGCGAACACCACTATTTCCGCATATTCAGCCAAATACACTGTAAGCGCCGGATTTGAGGACGAGTTCCACAAAGGCATCGACTTCATCCTGGATGAACGTGCTCGCGAGTTGTACGCCGAGAACGAGCGTTGGATGGATCTTCGCCGTACGAAGCAGTTGGTACGCTACAATATTGAGTTCAACTCGAAGATCGGTTCGCTTCAGGACATGTCAGACGACGGTGAGCATGCCAAACTGTATCGTCCTATCCCACAGGCCGAGATCAACGCCAATGAAACTCTCACTGCCGCAGATCAGAACTTGGGCTACTAATAAGCATTCGTAAGTTAAAAGTTTGTAAGTAAAGAATTAGTACATTATGAAAAAGAGTCTTATTATATTATTAGCAGCCATCAGTTTACTGGCATGCAAGAAGAACGAGGAGATCAAGTTCGACAAGACCGCTTCGGAAGGTATC
>ONXE01000054.1 GCA_900321775.1 uncultured Bacteroidales bacterium | reverse complement strand
AACATACAAACAGAGACTATAAATACACTGGAAAATGATCATCCAACAAATTCCCGTTCTGCTTCTCACGGGGTACCTCGGAAGCGGAAAAACCACTCTGCTAAACCGCATTCTGCAAAACCAGCAGGGGATAAAGTTCGCAGTAATCGTAAACGATCTGGGCGAGGTCAACATTGATGCTTCGCTCATTCAGCAAGGCGGCGTAGTGTCACAACAGGACGACTCGCTTGTGGCGCTGCAAAACGGCTGTATATGCTGTACGTTGCGCACAGACCTTATTGAGCAACTGCACGACATCATCGCTTCGAAGAAATTTGACTATATCGTTATTGAGGCCAGCGGCATTTGCGAGCCGGCTCCTATTGCGCAGACTATCTGCTCGTATTCGACAGTAGCTCCGGCTTACGCCAAGGATGGGCTGCCCGTGGTGGACAGCATCACGACGGTGGTGGACGCGCTGCGCATGCGGGACGAGTTTGCCGCAGGTGACAGCCTCAAGAATGAGCACTTGGACGAAGACGATATAGAGAACCTGATTATCCAGCAGATTGAGTTCTGCAACATGATTCTGTTGAACAAAGCCTCGGAGGTTAGCAAAGAGGAACTGGAACATATCCGCCAGATTATCCGTGCTATCCAGCCCGAGGCGGAGATTATCGAGTGCGACTATTGCGACGTGCCTTTGGAGAAACTGATTGAGACCGGCAGTTTCGATTTTGACCGCGTAGCGGGTTCCGCCGCTTGGATTCATGAGGTGGAAGACCGGCGAGTCGCCGGCGACGAACTGCCTGCGGATGATGACGACGATGACGAGCATGATGAGCATGAACATGAACATGAACATGAACATCATCACCACCATCATGACCACGATCATGAGGAAGGCGAGGCGGAGGAGTATGGCATCAGCACGTTTGTGTATTATGCGCGCAAGCCATTCAATCTGTCGCTGTTCGACAATTTCGTGGCTCGTCACTGGCCGAAAGAGGTTATTCGCGCTAAGGGTATGTGCTATTTTGCGAGCGAGTATGACACGTGTTATGTGTTCGAACAGGCCGGACGTCAGTTCCAACTGAAGAATGCAGGTCAGTGGTACGCGACTATGCCTAAGGACGAGTTGCTGGACCTGATGGAAAAGGAGCCTGCGTTGGTTCGCGATTGGGACGAAGAGTACGGCGACCGTATGCAGAAACTGGTCTTCATCGGGCAAAAGATGGACAAAGAGGCTATCATCAAGGCACTGGATAAGTGCTTGGAATAATTAACATTAAAAAAGGCCCTCCGCTGGAGAGCCTTTTTTGTTGAACCTTGTGGCTGAATTACTTGAGTTCAGCGAGGTATTTGATAGTACGAACCATCTGGCTGGTGTAGCTGTTCTCGTTGTCGTACCAGCTAACAACCTGCACCTGATAGGTGTCGTCGTCGATCTTAGAAACCATAGTCTGGGTAGCGTCGAAGAGCGAACCGAACTTCATGCCGATAACGTCGCTGGAAACGATCTCGTCCTCGTTGTAGCCGAAGCTCTCGTTGGCAGCAGCCTTCATGGCAGCGTTGATACCCTCTTTGGTGATGTCTTTACCCTTAACGACTGCGATGAGGATCGTGGTTGATCCGGTAGGAGTCGGAACGCGCTGAGCGGAACCGATGAGTTTGCCATTGAGTTCAGGGATAACGAGGCCGATAGCCTTGGCAGCACCGGTGGAGTTAGGCACGATGTTCTGGGCACCGGCGCGGCTACGACGAAGGTCGCCTTTGCGCTGCGGGCCGTCGAGGATCATCTGGTCTCCGGTGTAAGCGTGGATAGTGGACATGATACCGCTAACGATAGGAGCGTACTTGTTCAGAGCAGCAGCCATCGGTGCGAGGCAGTTGGTGGTGCAAGAAGCGGCAGAGATAACGGTGTCAGCCGGAGTCAGGGTCTTGTGGTTGGTGTTGTAAACGATGGTCGGGAGGTCATTGCCTGCAGGAGCGGAGATAACGACCTTCTTAGCGCCGGCCTGGATATGAGCCTCAGCCTTAGCTTTGCTGGTGTAGAAACCGGTGCACTCGAGCACAACGTCCACCTTGAGTTCGCCCCAAGGAAGTTCAGCTACAGTGTGCTTGCCCTCACCGAACTTGCCGGCGAAGCCACCCTGAGCGGTGTCATACTTCAAGAGGTGAGCCAACATCTTAGGACTGGTCAAGTCGTTGATAGCTACTACTTCATAACCTTCAGCCTCGAACATCTGACGGAAAGCGAGGCGACCGATACGGCCGAAACCGTTAATTGCAACTTTTGTCATTTTGGTACTTAATTATATAATTAAACTATTTATTTTGTTTCAAAAGCAGTGCGTTGCGTACCTATTTCACGTAACGGACTGCAAAGTTACTACTTTTTTTTGAATTGACCGCGAGTTTTTTGCTTTTTTTTCATTTTGCAAAGTTAATATAACAAAAATTTGTGCCTTTTTTATGCAAAGGCTTGCATATGTGAGAAAAAAATCGTACCTTTGCAGTCGGATTTGGAAAAAGGCATGGGAAAGGCTGCAGAATTGTGGTTCCGTATCGGCTCGTATGCTCTGTTTATGTTGCGTTCGCGTAACACGATGGGGTATGGAATCCATTCGCCGTACCTTTTTTATATCGCGCGCGCGATTCTTCCGGAAACGGCAGCGTATTACTGCTTTAAGGACGTGGAAGGGATTCGCGGGGAGTTGTTGAGGGACAAGACGGAGGTTGGTGTAGAAGATTTCGGAGTAGGTGGTGTAGGCAAACGTCAGGTGGCGAAAGTGGCGAAAGTGGCGCTAAAGAGCCAAAGAGAGGCGCAGGCGCTGTTTCGGTTGGTGAATTTAGTAAAGGCGGAAACGGTTGTGGAGCTGGGAACGAGTTTGGGTGTGACTACAGCGTATTTGGCTTTGCCGAACAAGGGCGCTAAGGTGTGGACGTTTGAGGGGAGCAAGGCATTGCTGGGCATAGCGAAGCAGAACTGGAAACGTTTGGGAATAGAGAATATCGAGTCGGTTCAGGGAAACATAGACGAGACGCTGGTTCGCGAGGCGGAGAAATGGGGCGTTGTGGACTTTGCGTTTTTGGACGCCAATCACAGGAAAGAGGCAACGCTGAGATATTTTGACGTGCTGGCCAAGCATGCAGGAGAGAAGAGCATTTTTGCGGTGGACGATATCCGTTACAGCCGCGAGATGTGGGAGGCTTGGGAAGAGATAGAGAAACGCGAGGACGTATCTGCGAGGATGGACCTGGGGACTATGGGTCTGGTGTTCTTCGACAAGCATTTCCCGAAGCAAACGTTTCGAATCCGGTTGTGAAGGGGGCTGGAGCGCGGATATAATGGGACGGAGGAGGTATACAGGAAAGTGAGAAATGAGGGTAATCGGGGACGGAGGATTTATGCAGGAGAGTACGGAGCTCCCTTCATCAGGTCCCGATAAACGAGTAATGAATGCACTCGTGGGTATTATACTACGTATAATACTACAAAGTGAACAGAAAAAAGAAAGGAAAGAGATATGGGATACAAGATTTACACGAAGACGGGTGACAAAGGCACGACGTCTTTGATAGGCGGGACACGTGTGAGCAAGGACTCGGCGCGTCTGGAGGCCTATGGTACGGCGGATGAGTTGAACTCGTTCATCGGGTTGTTGCGTGCGGAAGAATTGCCCGAGGAGATTGACAGTGTTTTGAATCGGATTCAGAACAAGTTGTTCAACTTGGGCGGTTTTTTGGCGACGGATAGGAATGTGACGAACACGTGTGATGCGACGGAAGTGTCGGAAGAGGAAGTTGCAATCTTGGAGGCCTGGATAGACAAGATTCAAGAAGAGCTGGAACCGGTTCGCGGATTTATCCTTCCCGGGGGTGATCGTGCCATTGCACTATGTCATGTATGCAGAACTGTAGCGAGGCGACTTGAGCGTCGGATGGTGAGTCTGTTTGGTGAAGAGTTGGAGGACGACGTGAAAGCCAAAATTTCGTTACAATATGTTAACAGAATGAGCGATTTTTTATTCGTTTTGTCAAAAAAAATCGCAAAAACACGAAAAAAAGAGCTTTTTTTGTGGGAAAAATGAACTTTTTCTTGCAGGAATGAAAACTTTTTACTAATTTTGCAGGCTATTTTAGGAAAATAGCATCAAAAAGGAAGGAAAATATGTATTGGACATTAGAATTGGCATCGAAACTTGAAGACGCTCCATGGCCGGCAACGAAGGATGAGTTGTTGGACTATGCAATCCGCATAGGAGCTCCGATGGAGGTTGTAGAGAACCTTCAAGAAATAGAGGACGATGAAGAGATCTATGAGTCGATAGAGGACCTGTGGCCCGACTACCCGAGCAAGGAAGATTTCTTCTTTGACGAGGAGGAGTATTGACCCAGATGAGACGCAGAATAGTAGTGTTGGCGTTTGCTGCGCTGTGCACATTACGTGTGCTGGCCCAGTTTGATCCTCAGATGTCTCACTACATGTATCTGCCAACAGCCTATAATCCTGCAGCGGTGGGAGAAGGAGACATGATGAAAGCGGCTGGTTTGCATCGGATGCAGTTGATTGGCATCACGAATGCACCGATGACCACGTACTTTTATTTCGGTTCTCCGTTTGTGATAGGCAAGACGCGCCACGGTGCTGGCGTACGATTTATGAACGACCAATTTGGTTTGTTTTACACCCAAAGCATCTATGCTCAGTACGCGTACCGTCAGAAGTTGGGTTCGGGTTACCTGAGTGCAGGTGTGGAATTGGGCATTTCGAACGTAGGATTTCACGGTGACAGCGTGAATTTGGACAAGTTGTCGGGTTCGGAATATCACATCAGTTCGGACCAAGCAATTCCCACGGGTGATATGTCGGGTGTAGGCTTTGATATGTCGGCGGGTGTGTACTACACGTGTCCTACGTGGTTTGTAGGCGCGAGTTACAGTCACGTGACGCAGCCATATATTGAATGGAAGTCGCAGCAGACTAAGACCGAGAATGTAGTAGGCGTGACGCTCATAGGAACGATGTACGTGCATGGCGGCTACAACTGGCGGCTGAAGCATAACAAAGATTTTGTGATGCAGCCTTCGATGCTGGTTCAGACCGACTTCCGGGAATGGGATGTCACACTGGCCTGGATGACGGAATACAAAGAGCGTTACCGGTGGGGTTTGAGTTACCGCGTATTAGCCAATGTGGGCGTTTATTTGGGCATAGACATCATAAGCGGTTTGGCGTTGAACTACTGCTACGAGTTGCCGACGAGCAAACTGCTGATAGAGAGTTGGGGTTCGCACGAGTTGTATCTGGCATACCAGTTCAACATCTTGCGCCCGAAGCGTAACAACCGTTACAAATCGGTTCGTTACTTGTAAGAAAAATAAATCATGCTGCACATGTTGCAGCGTATAACATAACATAAAAGAAGACATATGAAACTGACGAAGATTCTGCCAATTATTGCATTAGCAATAGCTCTTGCGGCTTGCAACAAGCCGGCAGGTGAGCTTGTTGGCATAGGTCAAAACGGTAATTTTAAGGAAGCTAATCCTTATGGGATGGTATTCATCAAGAAAGGCTCGTTCGAAATGGGTGCGAACACTCAGAACGCGGTGTTCGGTCAGGACGACAACCAGTTTATGGCAACGGTAGAGGCTTTTTGGATGGACGAGACCGAGATTACGAACAGCGAGTACAAGCAGTTCGTATTTTGGGTGCGTGACTCTATTGCCTACAAATTGCTGATAGATGCAGGCTATGAAGAGTATGCCGTTCAGTCGCGTGACGAGGAGTTTGACGAGGAGAACTATCGCATCGACTGGAAGAAGAAGCTTCCGTGGAACAGCAAAGACGAAGATGTTATTGACGCATTGGCACCTTTGTTCTACTCGGATGGAAAGATCAAGACGACGAGTTTCCACTACCGTTACGGCTACATGAACTACGAGCAAGCAGTGTTGCCCCGCAACAAGTTTGACGTAGCAAAAGGCCGTTATCCCGAAAATGCTCAGGTTCGTGTGGACACTTTCTGGGTGGATGAGAACAATGCCATCCACGATTCGACCATCGTGCGTCCTCTTCGTGAGCCTTCGGATCTGTTGTCGATGGCCATCATCAATATCTATCCTGACACGATGGTTTGGGTGCGTGACTTCCAGTACACGTACAATGACCCGATGCTGTTGAAGTACTTCTCGCATCGTGGTTTTGCGGACTATCCGGTGGTAGGTGTGACATGGGAACAGGCTCAGGCCTTCTGCCGTTGGCGTACCGACTATCTGGCCGGTTCCGGCATCGACGCGCAGATTTATCGTCTGCCGACGGAGGCCGAGTGGGAGTATGCAGCCCGTGGTGGTCGCAAGTTGGCGGCTTATCCTTGGGGTGGCAATTATGCTCGTGACGCGAGTGGTTGCTTCTTGGCAAACTTCAAGCCTTACCGTGGTGCCTACAACGATGATACTGGTACTACGACGATGAAGGTGGCTCAGTTCCGTCCGAACGACTTCGGTCTGTTCGACATGGCAGGTAACGTGGCCGAATGGACATCGTCGGCTTACAACACATCGGCGAACACCTACACGAACGACTTGAACCCGAACTTCCAGTACAACGCGAAGAAAGACGACCCGGACATCCTGAAACGCAAGGTAGTGAAGGGCGGCAGCTGGAAAGACGTGTCGGCCTACCTGCGAAACGGTTCCCGTACATACGAGTATCAGTACGAGGATCGTTGCTACATCGGTTTCCGTTGCGTTCGTTCGCATATCGGTGATTAAAGCGTGCACGCATGCGTGCGTATGCGCGTGCACACAAATATAAATAAGGAATAAAAATAACATAATCATACAAAAAAACAAACAAACAAAATTATGGCACAGAAAGAAGTAAAAGGATGGGACAAAGTAGTCGCATGGTATGCAAAACACGCTTACGCAGTAAACATGGTGTATAGTGGTGGTGCATCGATTGTAATCATTGGTGCGCTGTTTAAGATCATGCACTGGCCTTTTGCAGGTACGATTTTGACCATCGGTATGATGACCGAGGCCCTTCTGTTCGGAATTGGTATTTTCGAGAAACCGCATGCAGTATATAACTGGGAGAACGTATTCCCGCAGCTGAGAGGTAAAGATGGCGAGGTTCCTTTGATGAAGGAAGATGACAACAAGGCTCCGACGCTGGAAGAGAAAGAGATGAAGATGCTGAAAGAGAGCATCGCCAATGTAGCCAAGAGTGCGAACGACCTGGCCGAGTTGGGCAAACTGGCTGAAGGTACGAACAAGTTGTCAGACAAACTGGCCGCAGCGACCAAGGCAACCGAGCAGTTTGTGGGTGCAGAAGAAGGATTGGCCAACGGCACGGCTCAGGCCGCAGAGGCTGCCGCTCAATTGGGCGAGAGTTATGCCGCATCAGCAGCTGCTGTTCAGGCGGCAGCCAGGTCGAACGAAGAGACCGCCAAGTCTGCCGCATCGGCTGTTAAGTCTGCGGATGCAGTTGCTCAGCACCTGAACGCTCTTAGTGCTGCATTCGAGCTGCAACTCAAGGCCGTACAGTCCGGTCAGAAAGAGGCAGACGCTTACGAAGCAGCTATGGAGAAACTGAATAAGCAAATTGCTGACCTGAACAAGATTTACGGCAACATGTTGAGCGCTCTGGCATAAGCCAAGCTTGTACGTACTTCTTTAGTAATTAACTGTAAATGAAAGGATTAAACAAGTAGTATGGGTGGAGCAAAAAACTGTCCGGAAACCCCGAGACAACGAATGATAAGCATGATGTACCTGGTGCTCACCGCGATGTTGGCCCTGAACGTATCGGCCGATATCCTGAACGGTTTCACCAAGTTACGTCACTCCATGGAGTCGTCTATGAACTCCGTGGAAAACCGTACCGACGCCGTAATGGAGTCGTTTAAAGTGCAGGCTATTGAGAACGAAGGCTATCACGAGTGGTTGGAGATTGCTCAAGCAGTGGAGTCGCATTCGGATGATTTCTTCAATTACATCGAGGACTTCAAGCTAGATATCGCCGAGATGTGCGAAGGCAAGCGCTTTGACGACGGTTCGTTGGACACAATCAAACTGAAGAACGGTAGCGACACGAACAAGCCGCACCAGTATGCATTGACCGAGTATGACGAAGAGACGGGACGCCTCCATGCAGAAGAGATGAAACACCGCATGGAAGAGTTTCGCAACTACATGACAACTGCCGAGTCGAAGATCATCTTAGACAAACTTCATAAGGATGCATCTTTCCAGTCGGCATGGGAGCGTAAGGTGTTCATGTTCAACTCATTGTTCAGCACGGACGATGTGGAGGACGAAGAGGGTGCAGTTATCTCTTGGGAACGTTCAACGTTTGCCGAGATGCCTGCTGACGCTGTTATCGCGTTGCTGACGAAGTATCAGAATGACGTGCGTGTGGCTGAGAATGACTTGATTAACTTCCTGTTCACACAAGCCGGTTCGTCCGACTTCGTGGTGAACCAGGCTACGGCAGTGGTGCTCCCGACCAATGGCGAGTACATCATGCAAGGCAAACAATATCGTGCCAAGATTGTGGCTGCCATGATGGATACCAACCAAGTACCTCGCGTCTTCATCGAAGGCCAAGAGATTGAGAACGGCGAGTACATCACTTCGGGTCATATCGGCGAGAATCACTATGACGGCTATATGACCATCGGCGATGACACGACCAAATATCCGTTCCACGGTCAGTTCACCGTAGGAGCTCCGGCTGCGACCATCGCCAACACCGAGTGTAACGTACTGTATCGCGGTTATGGCAACAAGATGTCGATTTCTGTGCCGGGCGTGAGTGCCGATGCCTTGTCCGCAACATGCAACGGCGCAAGTATCCAGAAGATGGGCAAAGGCCAATGGATCATCACGCCTAATAGCCTGCAACCGGTGACGATCAGCGTGTCCGCCAACATCGACGGTCACTCATCTCCGATGGGAACGCAAACCTTCCAGGTAAAGAACCTGCCGAAGCCTATTGCTTACTTGTCTATCGGTGGCAAGATTGTAACGGCCAGTGTGCCTGTTCCTCTTGGCAGTTTGGCAGCATGCTCTATCCAGGCTGACAACGCAGATGCCGTTATCAAAGTAGACTGGAAAGTGAAGCCGGGCTATCGCGTGAAGTGCCGCAGAAAGAACGTCAACAATCTGGCTCAGGCTGCCAGTATCGCCAAGTCGGGTGATATCATCAAAGTGACTGATATTCACGCCGTTGGCCCAGGCGGGCAGGAAGTCATTCTGAACGACCTCGCGATTGAGGTACAATAAGTTGTAAGATGAAAGGTGAAGTGGAACATTTCGCCTGCAAAGAATACATGATATGAAAAGACAATTAGTATTAGTTTGCCTGTCAGTGATGATGCTGGCGGCAAACGCGCAACATCAGATCAACTCCTTCTTTGACTCGAAGGGTGCAGTGCGTTTGGAGACGCAGGAGTTGGACCGAGCAGCCGATACGCTGGTAACGGTAGGACACCGTGCAGACGATGTAGTATGGTCTCGCGTGGTGTACCGCATCATCGACATGCGTTACAAGCAGAACTATCAGCTGTATTTCCCGACCAATCCGGAAGATCCTCAGTACAAAGGTCTGTTTCAGGTGATGCTGGAAGGCATGGCAGACACACTGCATGCCTATGCGCTACAGACGGACAACAGCATCAAACCGTTCTTCCATGACGACCTGCTATTGACGGCTCAGGACAAGATCGACCAGACAGCATATGGCGAGCGTAGGACTCTGAACATGACCAAGGACGAGTATGAGGAGTTCTTCGGTGTGGGTTCGTACGAGGAGATGATGGCTAACTCCAACAAGTCACTCTTCAGCCGTTGCGACGCGAACGACTCTAACAAAGTGTGCTTCAATCCGCAGGGTTACAAGGCGTTCGTACGCAACCAGGTGAAGTTCCTGATTCAGGAAGTGGTGTTCTTTGACAAGCACTACTCTCGCCTGTTCTCGAAGATCATCGCCATCGCTCCGTTGTATGCCGAGTTGGGCATCGATGATGTGGACACCAGCGAAGAAACCGTCAACGAGGCTCTGTGCCGCCAGTTGATGTGGTGGTGTCCGTTCGACGAGTTCCGCAAGTACATGGCCAAACAGTATATCATTCCGCAGGGCAACGACACTAAACGCGTGACGTTTGAGGAGTTCTTCGGAAAGAAACTGTACACTTCGTATCTCATCGGCGACAGCAACATGTACGACCGCATGTTCACCAACTACGTGAAGACCGAGGCGGAAGTACGTCAGGAACAGAGCCGTGTAGCGACAGAACTGCTCGACTTTGAACAGGATCTGTGGGAGTATTAAACTGAGGCTGAAGGCCTTATGGCTTCATGGCTTAAGAGCATAGAAAAGAGACGCGGCGGAGGTCGCGTCTCCCGCTGTGTAAAAAAAAGAGGAGTTAAGAAGCCGAAAATATAGCGCCTCAGGGCAATGAAGGAGTAACGACAATAGATAAAGAGTACGATGGCTAAGAAGCATCATTTTTTCAACACATACCTGACGGCAACCGTGTCGGTGTCATTGGTATTGCTACTCATAGGCATGGAGTGCGTGTTGGGTTTGTCTGCGGATAATCTGTTCCGTCAAGTTAAGGAGAACGTGAACATGTCGGTTGTTCTGAAGGACGAGACAACCTCGGAGGACTCGCTCCGATTTGCCACGTTGCTGGACGCAGCACCTTTCTGCCGCGAGTTTGCTTACATCTCGAAGGAAGATGCACTGAAAGAGCATGTGGAGAAGTTGGGCGAAGACCCCGAAGCTTTTCTGGGCTACAATCCGCTACAGGCCTCGTTCGAAGTAAAACTGAACGCGCCTTACATCCAGGTGGACAGCGTGGCGGCCATAGACAGCATCTTCCGCGTCTTCCCGTTTGTTGACAAGGTGGTTTACCAGAAGGATATGATTGGTTTGCTGGATTATCAAGTGAATCGACTTTCCATCGTTCTGTTGGCAGTTGCCCTGATTCTGCTGATTGTGTCACTGGCGCTGATTATCAACACGGTACGATTGCACGTTTACTCCAAACGATTCAGCATCAACACGATGCAACTGGTGGGCGCTACGCCATGGATTATCAAGGGCCCGATAGTGTGGAAGACCGTGCTGCTGGGCATAATAGCTGCGCTGATGGCACTGGCGATGATTGCCGGTATTCTGTATGCCGCACACGAGCATCTGGGTATCTGGCTGATACCTATGACCTGGCAGAACCTGGCCTTTCTGACAGGTGTAGTAGTGGTGGCTGCGTTTGTAATCACCTTCTTCTCATCCGTGTTTGCCGTGAACAAGTACATACGAATGAAGACCTCGGATCTGTATTACGTTTAAGAGGCTAAAGACAGAACAAAAGACAAAAGACAAGAGTTATGAAATACAACTTACCGAAAATCAACCTGATACTGATTGCTGTATCCCTGATCGTAATCATTGTAGGTTTTGCACTAATGACCGGTGAGCCGAGTGGTGCAACCGAGTACAACCCGGACATTTTCTCGTTCCGTCGCATCACCGTCGGTCCGATGATTGCATTGTTCGGATTTGTGATGATGATTGCAGCTATTTTGTTCAAAAAGAAAGAAAAATGAATTGGTTAGAGGCTTTGATATTAGGAATAGTGCAGGGCTTGACCGAATTTCTGCCCGTGAGCAGTAGTGGCCATTTGACCATAGGTCAGACATTGCTAGGTATCGAGTTTGCCGAAGGCGATATGCTGTTGTTCGACGTACTGGTGCACGCGGCGACGGTGTTGAGTACGATTGTCGTGCTCTGGAGCCAGGTGGCGGACCTGATGAAAGGAACGTTCTGCACAACCAAATGGAACAGCGAAAAAGAGTATGTAGCCAAGATATGCGTGTCGATGATTCCCGTGTTCATCGTGGGCATGTTTTTTAAAGACTATGTGGAGCAGATCTTCGGCAGCGGCTTGATGGTAGTGGGCGTATGTTTGCTGATAACAGCTTGCCTGTTGGCATTTGCGCAGTATGCCAAACCGCGGCAAAAAGAAGATATCTCGTGGTGGGACTCGTTCATCATCGGTATAGGCCAAGCCTGTGCCGTTTTGCCGGGTCTGTCCCGCTCGGGTACGACTATCGCGACGGGTATTTTGCTGGGCAACAAGAAAGAGGAAGTGGCTCGGTTCAGTTTCCTCATGGTGCTGGTTCCCATACTGGGCGAGGCTTTCCTCAGCCTGTTGGACATCTGGCAGGGCGAAGTTGTAAGTTCGCTGTCACCGCTGGTGATGGTGGTAGGTTTTGCGGCTGCTTTCCTCACCGGCTGCTTCGCCTGCAAGGTGATGATAGATATCGTCAAGCGGCAGAAACTGATCTACTTTAGCGTCTATTGCGCTATCGTGGGCGTACTGGCAATAGTGTACCAGTTGATGGCTTAATGGATTTTGACGAGGGCGAAATACTTGGTTTTGACAAGCCGCTTAAGTGGACTTCTTTTGCCGTAGTGGGCAAAGTGCGGTGGTTGCTTTGCCACAAGTTGGGCGTCAAGAAACTGAAAGTGGGGCACACCGGCACTCTGGACCCGCTGGCAACAGGCGTGGTGGTGGTTTGTACGGGCAAGAAAACCAAACTGATAGACCAACTACAGCAGCATACCAAAGAGTATGTAGCCACACTGCAGTTAGG
>ONXE01000064.1 GCA_900321775.1 uncultured Bacteroidales bacterium | reverse complement strand
GACTCCCGATTCCTTCAGATAGCCAAGACCGGCAAGAAAACCGACTTGGAGAAGGCTTGGATGATTGCCTCCAACAAACACGATGTGCAGGCTATCCAGATCTACGACAGGCGCGAGACCGAACTGCCCAATGTGGGCCTGCTGAAGCTGAAAGATGCTGAAACAGGCGAGCGCATTTGGGTGGATACCGCCTCCAAGGACGTCCGCGATGCCTACGCCAAGGCATGGCGACTCGGACAACAGACGCTGCAGGGGCTCTTCACAAAGACGCATACCGACAACGTCAGTATCCGCACCGATGGCGACTATGTACGCGCATTGAAAACATTATTCAGACAATGACAACAATACTGACGATAGTTTTGAGTGTGGTGCTGTCCGCGCAAATGGACTCCACCCAACTTTGGATAGGTGACCAGACCGGTCTGCACCTCGAGGCTACGGCTTCCGAGGGAGAGCAGATCGCTTTCCCCGTCTTCAACCAGAAGATTCAGGACGGAATAGAAGTGGTGGAACAAGGCAAGATCGACACCACCCAAACCCCTGATGGCCGCACCGTCTATCACCAGGATTTGGTGGTTACTTCCTTCAAGGACTCGCTGTTCTACATCCAGCCGCTGCCTTTCGTGGTCAATGGCGACACCATGCGTACCAACAGCCTCTCGCTGAACGTCATTCAGCCCTTCGAGATGGACACCACCGACGCTATCACGGACATCAAACCCGTGATGAAGCCCAAAATCTGGTGGTGGGGCATCTTCCGTTGGGTGCTACTGGCTATTTTGATAGCCGGGCTGGCCGTCGGCGGTTATTTCCTCGGCAAATGGCTCAAACGAGTCCTGAAGAAAGAAGAGGCAGAGCCTATCGACCCCGAGACACTGCGTCCGTGCGATGAAGTGGCTCTCGAGAAACTCGACAAGATCAAGGAGGAAAAGGTTTGGCAGACCGGAGAACACAAGAAGTATTTCTCCGAACTGACCTTCGTTATCCGCGAGTATATAGGCCGCCGCTACGACGTACACTCCACCGAGAAAACCTCGGACGACACGCTGGCGGCAATGAAACCAATCCTCGTTGCCGAAGACCGAAAAGACCTCTATTTGAAACTTGAGTCCATGCTACGTCTGGCCGACCTGGTCAAGTTTGCCAAGTGGAGCCCCATGCCAGACGAGAGCGAAGTCAGCCTCGCCTCCGCATACACTTTTGTCAAGGAGACCGCGCCTGCGCCTGAAACTACAGAACAATCCAACGAAGAAAATTCATCACAACAATGACGTTTGCTAATCCAGGATATTTGTTTTTACTGCTCCTGCTCGCACCGGTTATCTTCTGGTACCTTCGGGAGTTGCACAAGAGCGATGCCAGCCTGCAGATAGCCTCGACGGACGTGCTTGGGAAGCAACCCCGCACGGCTCGTCTATACATGCTGCATCTGCCGTTTTTGCTTCGATGCGCTGCTATTATCCTGCTCACCGTCTGCCTGGCCAGACCGCAGCTGAGTAACCGCTGGAGCAAGGAATCGACAGAAGGTATCGACATCATGATGGCAATGGATATCTCCGGCACTATGTTGGCCGAAGACCTCAAACCCAACCGTCTGGAGGCAGCCAAACAAGTGGCAACGGAGTTCATCTCCGACCGCCCCAACGACAACATAGGCCTGGTGGTCTTCGCCGGCGAGAGTTTCACGCAATGCCCGCTCACAACCGACCACGCCGTGCTCATCAACCTCTTCCGCTCCGTCAAATTCGGTATGATTGACGACGGTACGGCTATCGGTCTGGGACTTGCCAATGCGGTCAACCGCATGAAGGACAGCCCCACCAAGTCGAAGGTCATCATCCTGCTCACTGACGGTTCGAACAACTGCGGCGACATCGACCCCATGACAGCGGCCGAGATAGCCCATACCTTCGGCATACGCGTCTATGCCATCGGCGTAGGTTCCAAAGGCGAGGCACGCATCCCTTACCAAACGCCTATTGGCACACAGTACACCACGGTATCCGGCCAGTTTGACGAGAACACGCTACGCCAGATTGCCGCCACCACCGATGGACAGTATTTCCGAGCCACCGACAACGCCACGCTGAAGGCTATCTATCAGGAAATTGACCAGATGGAGAAGACTAAGATTCGCGTGCGCGAGTTCAGCAAGAAGTCGGAGAACTTTGCACCCTACCTCTGGGCTGCTGCCATCTGCCTGCTGCTGGAGATACTGCTTAGATTCTTCGTTTTACGAACCATTTCCAATTGATAAACAACAGATTACCATGTTTCGGTTTGCACATATCGAATTGCTTTGGTTGCTCACGATAATCCCCGTGATTATCTTGGCGCATATCCTCTACACGAAGCACAAACGGGGCCAACTTGCCGCGTTTGGCGACCCTTCGCTGCTGGAGGAACTGATGCCCAACGCATCCAAGATTCGTCCGCACGTCAAGTTTACTTTGCAGATTATTGCCCTTACGCTCCTCATCTTTGCCCTGGCACGCCCGCAGTACGGCACCAAGGAACAAACGGTCAAGCGCGAAGGAATCGAAGTGATGATTGCGCTGGATATCTCCAACTCCATGCTCGCAGAGGATGTTACGCCCAACCGTCTTGACCGAGCCAAACAAATCCTCAGCAAACTCGTTGACCAGATGGTGGACGACAAACTGGGGCTTGTGGTCTTCGCAGGCGACGCCTTCACCCAACTGCCAATTACTTGCGACTACGTCTCTGCCAAGATGTTCCTCCAGAACATCACCCCTGACCTCATCCCCGCGCAGGGAACAGCCATCGGAACGGCCATCAACACCTGTGTCCGGTCCTTCGGAGCAGAGGAGTCCGAGGCCTCGCGCGCTATTATCCTCATCACCGATGGTGAAAACCACGAGGACGATGCCAAAGCTGCCGCTCAGGCTGCCAAAGAGAAAGGCATCAACGTCTTCGTCGTAGGTATCGGTAAACCCGAGGGCTCACCTATCCCCGACGGCAGAGGCTCCTTCAAGAAAGACAAATCGGGACAAGTGGTCGTCAGCCGACTCAACGAGGAGATGTGTAAAGAAATAGCATCTGCAGGAAACGGCATTTACGTGCGCGCGGACAATTCTAATACCGCGTCGCGCGCGTTACAGAAAGAATTGAACAAACTGGCTACAGCCGAAATCGAAACCAAGGTCTTCACCGACTACAACGAACAGTACCAGTCTTTTGTGCTCATAGCACTCCTGCTGCTCGCCATCGAGTTCTTCATCTTCGGCCGTAAGAACAAGACAATCAGTAAGTTGAACCTATTCGGAGACAAACAATGAAACGTACGCTTATCTACATACTATTGCTGATTTGCCCGGTCTTGCTCTTCGCACAAAAGGAATCTCCCGACGTGCGCAAAGGCAACCGGCAGTACAACAAAGAGCAATACACAGACGCCGAGATCAACTACCGCAAAGGCCTCGACAAGAACAACAACTCCTTTGAGGCGCACTTCAATCTGGGAGACGCACTCTTCAAGCAGGAGAAGTACCCCGAGGCTGCGGAGGAGTTCCAGAAAGCAGGAGCGCTGCTCCAGCCTAAAAACGGCAAGTACTCGGATGCTGACAAGAAAAAACTCTCTCAGGTTTGGCATAACCTGGGCAATTCCCTCTATGCCCAACAACAGTACGACAAGGCCGTCGGAGCCTACAAAAACAGCCTCATGGCCAATCCCAAAGACGATGAGACCCGCTACAACCTGATTAAGGCAATGCAGATGCTGCAACAACAACAGCAACAGCAGCAAAATCAAGACCAGAATCAGGATCAGAATCAAGATCAGCAACAGCAACAGGATCAACAAAATCAGCAACAGCAACAACAAGAGGAAAATAATCAGGACCAACAAAACCAACCCGAGCAACAGCCTGAAATGGACCGCGAACAGGCAGAGCAAATCCTGCAAGCCCTCGAACAGGACGAACAGGACACACAAGACAAGGCCAAACGCCAGCAGATGCAGTCCAAAGTAAAGACCGACAAAGATTGGTAGCATCGGCAACCGTAAGATAACCGTAAGATAACCATAAGATAAAGCAATGAGCACTAAACAAAGAATACTACTTCTTCTCGCCTGTCTGGCTCTGCCTTTCATGGCGCTCCAGCTCCGAGCAGAAGATGTCTCCTTCCGAGCCAACGCGCCCAAACAGGTCATCATGGGACAACCGTTCCAGTTGACCTTCTCCGTGAATCACCGCGCCAAGGACCTCCGAGCACCCGAGATGCCTGATTTTGACATCATTGCAGGACCATACTCGTCCCAGTCGAGTTCCACCTCCTTCATCAACGGACAACGTACTTCCACGTTCTCCCTCACCTACACGTACACGCTCATGCCGCGCAGAGAAGGTTCCTTCACCATCGACCCGGCCAGCATCGTGGTAGGAGGCGACACCTATCAGTCCAACGCACTGAAAATCACCGTCTTGCCTGCAGACGAAGCGGCCACGTCCAATTCATCTTCGGCACGCCAACAGTCTGCTTCGGCTGCACCACAACAAACCCAGACGAACAGAAGCACAGGTGGGGATATCTTCATCAAAACACAGGTTTCCAAGACCAAAGTGCACGAGCAGGAATGTATCCTCCTCAGCTATAAACTCTACTTCGCGGGAGTGGATGTAGCGCAGTTCACCAACAACACCAAACTACCTGAGTTCAAAGGCTTCCTCAAGCAGGAACTCGAACAGGGCGAGATACAAACCGAATTGGAGCACTACAACGGACGCAACTATCAGACTGCTGTTCTGTATCGCACTCTCCTCTTCCCGCAGAAAGCCGGAGATATAGAGATCGAACCGGCCTCATTCGAAGCCGTTATCCGCGTGCAGAATAGAGCACAGGTGCGCAGTATCTTCGATGATTTCTTCGCCACCTACAGCAACGTCACCAAGCCTCTCACCGCCCCGGGTGTTACCATCCACGCCCTACCCCTTCCCGCTGGCAAACCCGCTGGATTCAGCGGCGGAGTCGGCACCTTTGGTATCCATTCGTCCATTTCCTCGAATAGTATCACCACCAACGATGCGGTTACAGTTAAACTGTCGATTTCGGGCAAAGGCAACATGAAGATGATCAAGACGCCTTCTATCGATTGGCCCGACGGGTTCGAGGTGTATGACCCCAAAGTCACAAACAACTTCAAAAGCACAGCCTCCGGTCTGAGCGGCTCGAAAGATATTGAGTATCTGGCCATTGCACGCGCTGCTGGCGACTACGTTATCCCACCTGTCACATTCTCTTATTTCGACACTCAGGACAACACCTACAAGACTCTTACTACCGAAGAATATACGGTGCACGTGGCCCGCGGAGCTGGCGAGACCGACCAGACCGTTGTCACTTCGGGCGTCTATACCAACAAAGAGGACATCCAGCGCTTGGGCTCCGACATCCGATACATCGAGACGCAGCCTCTTGACCCGAACTACCGGAAAGGCAAAGGACTCACGGGCCTATGGTGGCTCTGCTACCTCGTGCCGGCTCTGCTCTCGCTGCTACTCTTCATCCTCTTCCGCAAGCAGATTCGCGACAACGCCGACCTCAACAAAGTGCGTTACCGCAAGGCTAACAAAGTGGCGCAAAAACGTCTCAAGAAGGCCAAGAAACTCATGACTTCCGGGCAGGATGCCACCTTCTACGAGGAGATCGAGCGCGCAGCATGGTCTTACCTGAGCGATCGTCTATCTATCCCGCAGGCCAACCTCACCAAAGAGAACATTGCCGGCCTTCTGAACGAAAAGGGCATCTCCGAGGAACAAATCAAAGAGGTTACCGGCGTCCTCTCTACAGCCGAGTTTGCGCGCTACGCTCCCTCTGCTGCCGGCAGCAAGGAAGAGCTCTACAACGCTACAGCCAAAATGATTGATAATCTTGAAAGTACAAAGTTATGAAACGACTATATCTGACAATCATCTGTGCATTGTCCATTTTCAGTTGCCCATTGTCGATTGCTGCTGATTGGCAAGCAGCCAACCAGCTCTACGCCGAAGGCAACTATGCCGATGCAGCGGAGCAATACGAGGCTATTCTGCAGGAGAACGCACAGCCCGAAGTCTATTACAACCTCGGCAACGCCTACTTCAAGCAAGGCGAGATAGCCCGAGCAATCCTCTCCTACGAGCGCGCACTCCGCCTTCGTCCCAACTACCCTGACTGCAAGCACAACCTCGCCTTCGCGGAGGCCAAGATCATCGACAACATCGAGGACAACCACCAGTTTTTCCTCTCCCAGTGGGCCACTGCTTTCCGCAACCTGCTGTCCGAGACTACCTGGTTCTACCTCTCCGTAGGTCTCTTCATCCTCGCCCTCATCGGCGCGTTTGTCTTCGCTTTCGGACGGCAGATGATCCTGCGTAAAACGGGATTCCACATCGGCTGGGCTGCCCTGCTGTGCTCTGTGATTGCCCTCTGGTGCGCAGGTTCGCTGCACCACCGCGACAATGCACGCGAGGAAGCCATCATCGTCCAGGGAATCGTCAACGCCAAGTCTTCGCCTGACAAATCGGGCACCGACCTCTTCATCCTCCACGAGGGAACGAAAGTGTGGGTTGGCGAAACCGTCAACGGCTGGTGCTCAGTACATGTAGGAGACCATGTGGGTTGGATCAGTAGTAACGCGCTGGAACGTATCTGATATGAGCCTTTTCAACCAACTTCTCCATTGGGACAGCCAGGCCCTGCTCTGGATCAACGGACATCACACACATTTCTGGGATCAGGTAATGTGGTACGCCACACAATCGTGGACATGGATTCCGTTGTACCTCCTTCTCATCTACGTATTGGCCAAAGTGGCAATGACGCTCTTGGACGGACAGCAGCAGCTGAGTACCGGCAAGATTATCCTCCTCGTCTTTGTCGCTGTAGCTTGCATCGCCGCAGCAGCAGGACTCTCGGATTATGTCACTTCGGGAATCATCAAGAAATGGGTTTGCCGGCCTCGTCCCACACGCACGTCACTTGCTCAGTACCTGCATATCGTGCATGGTTACACCGGCGGCAAGTACGGTTTTCCTTCGTCACACGCGGCTAACACGATGGCCGTAGCAGTCTCGTTCTGGACTATCCTCAACCACCTCTGCCGTCTGCCACATCGGGTAGTGGCACACTCCACCACCGAACTCACGGGAGCCCGGGCATTCCTTTTACTAACAAAACTGCTGGTAATCATCTACGTGGCAATCAACTGCTATAGCCGCGTTTATCTGGGCGTACACTACCCTCTCGACATCATCTGCGGAGCACTCATCGGAATCCTGTTCGGCTATCTTCTGGCACAACTTTTCAAAACCATCTACAAGCGTTCAAAACCCGAGCTAACCTTCCTCTACAAGCCCACCTCGGCTCCTAATCTATAGCATCGAGCCCGAATCTTATAACATCCCTCGTCCTGCCAACTTGAACCACTGCCACGCAATATTGGCCACAAACATCAGGATGAGCCAGTAGTTCATCCATTGTTTCTCGCGTTTCCCGAGCAGAGAGATGGCATAAGCGGCAAAAATCAGCTCAAACGGCACGGCTGGCAGGTGGAAACGCTCCGATTGGGCGAAACTGCTGAAAACCAGTACGACCAGATAGCCTAACATAAACGCAAGTGGCATGGCGTAACGACGCCAGTTACCTGTCAACAGCAGCATAAACATAGCAAAAATAACCAATCCGGACAGCAGGTTCTTCACGAAGTTGCCGCCATGAATCAGCAATTGGTTCTCCTGGTCGGGAATAGACACCAACGTAGAAAACGGGATAGTGAAAATCATCGGCGCAAACACAGCCGCACCGGCATACTTGGCAAACTGGTTTCCGTTCTCACGCTGGGCGCGCCATTCCATGTTGGTCTTCTGCCCTCCCTTCTGCACGTTTTCCACCAATTCGCGCGCGTTCTCCTGAATACGATTGCCTACGGTCACGCCTATCAATGCCACAGCCAACACGCCCATAATCAGACGTTTGGCCCAACTCATCACTTTGTCTGACGCCAGTACCAGAGTGAACAGCAGTGACAGGATGGCAATGATAGCCAAAGCCGTTCGCATCGTGAACAGACCCGCACCAATTACCAGTACCGACAACAGTTGACCTATCGAGAACTTAGGACTACGCAGCATCAGGTCGGCTTGCTCTACCAGCAATACAGTCATGAAAACCATCTCTATCTCTTTCAGTTGCAGGCCGCAATAGAAAACCAGGTTCGGCATCAGGGTACAGAAAATACCCGCAATACGAGCCGTTGACTCGCCAAAATTACGCCGGCTCATGCGGTAAACCAACACAACAGTCAGGGCGCTCAGAATTGCTTTGATTAGACGTGTCACCATCACACTGTCGCGTGTCAGGAAATACACCAGGCTCAAGTAGGTGGCATAACCCGTATCGGAGATGTCAGTACCCATATACCGGTTGAACTCGTACCAGAAATCCCACACATGCCCTTCGCGAAGCAGAAGCGCACCATGCTTGGCCGACTCGTGGTAAAACATCGAGTCTGCAGCGCTGAACTCAAACGGTGACCCGGTCATCTCGGTGTAAAACCAATAGGACAACAGCACATACACTACGCGTATCGACAGCGCCGTGATGAAGAGCCTTTTCTCAAAGACGCGAGGCCGCACAACAGCCGCGTTCCACTCCTTGGTCAGGTAGTTGGCGTAGTAGAAAAAACCGCACACCTCCACCAGGCCAAACAGGATGTAGTACCACGACATCAGATAGCCGCGGAACAGCATTCCCACCACGAACACCAAACCCAGGTACAGGTACATCGAGCGCTCTGTAAACCACCTGGGCACAAACGTATAATCTAACGGTCTAAGCATGTTTTTTTCTTTTCAGGCTGCAAAGTTAGCGTTTTTTTTTGGAATACGCAAGTTTTTTCACTTTTTTTTTGCACAATTCAAAAAAAAACGCTAACTTTGCAGTCCGAATTGATAGGCAAACGGATACACATATTGTTGTGGCTGTTAGCCGTGGTCGTGATGGCCTCGGCTCATCAGCGACGTATCTATGGCTATGTGGTGGACACCGATAACATAGGCATAGAGTACGCCAATGTGTACCTGAAGGGCATCGCGTCCTCGGCTGATACGGGAACAGAAACCCCTATCCTTGCCGGCACCACCACCAACAAAAACGGCTACTACGACCTGTTGTTCGACACCGAAGATTCGGTCACTATTGTCTTCTCGATGATAGGCTATCAGACGATAGAGCAACGCCTCCTTCCCCGCAAAGACGTGATGAACATCAACGTCGAGTTACCTACCGATGCCGAAGCGCTGGAGGAAGTGGAGGTTCGTGGCATACGCCGGCAGGTGGACCAGATGGACCGCATCGAAGCCCTCACTACGCGCGTGCTGCCCGACGCCTCCGGTAGTATCGAATCGCTGCTGATCACCTTCACCGGAGTGACGCAGAACAACGAATTATCCAGCCAATACAACGTGCGCGGAGGCTCCTTCGACGAGAACTCCGTCTATGTCAACGGAATCGAGGTTCACCGTCCTCTGCTCATCCGTGCGGGACAACAGGAAGGCCTCTCGTTCGTCAACGCCGACATGACCCAAACGGTCAGTTTCTCTGCCGGAGGATTCGATGCGCGCTATACCGACAAGATGGCCTCTGTGCTGGACATCACCTACAAAAAGCCCCGCTCTTTTGAATCGTCCGTACAAGCCAGTCTGCTGGGCGTAAGCGGCTACGCCGGATTTGGCAACGACCGCTATACACAGATGCACGGCATACGCTACAAAACCAGCCGCTATTTCCTCAGCATGTTGCCCACCAAGGCTACCTATAACCCCGATTTCCTGGACTATCAGACCTACATGACCTGGAAACTC
>ONXE01000074.1:8750-9430 GCA_900321775.1 uncultured Bacteroidales bacterium | reverse complement strand
CCCACGTAGGTGCAGGTGTAACCGAACTGCCGGTAGAAATCCGGCTCGAAGGGGAAGATGCCGAGGACAGCATCAGTCAGTGCCGCAATCTTGTGGATACGGTACCGTTTCCACGCCCACACCTTAGGCGGAACGTAGTAGTATATCTTCATTTCCGGCAGGTGCCGACGAGCGAAGGCAGCGATGCGGAGGTTGAAGGAAGGGTAGTCGATAAGAACGAGTACATCGGGTTTTTCCAGCAAGAGAGCCTTTTGAGCAATGGTGAAATTGCGCTGCACATTGCTCAGATTGCGCAGTACCGCCTCGAAGCCCATGAAGGCCATCTGGCGGTAGTCCTGATAGATCCGGCAACCGGCCTGACGCATGCTGTCACCGCCCAATCCGGCAAACTGCGCGGTGGAATCGACATCAGCAATGGCACGCATCAGATCTGCTGCGTGTTGGTCGCCGGAGGCTTCACCTGCAAGAAAGAAATATCTCATAACGTATCGGTTAAAAACTAAACAGTATCGCAGCGATGAGGAACGGCAAGGCGCCCAAAAGCACGCCTTTGGCCAGTTTCCAGGTGTCGGTGGCGTAGAAGAGGAACAGGAGCGCCATGTCGGGGAAAACAGCTATGAGGAAGAGTTTGCTGAGCATAGTGTTGGCCTCGAAATGAAACGCGCGGAGAGCATTCCACA
>ONXE01000074.1:0-8741 GCA_900321775.1 uncultured Bacteroidales bacterium | reverse complement strand
CCATCCGAACAGCGCCGGAGCGAGAAGTCCAATCAGTATTCCAAGCCAGTATTTATCGAATCTTTCCATTGTTTGTCGGTCATGTCGATAGTGGTAGGCGTGACAGAGATGTAGCCGTGGGCGTTGGCATACTGGTCGGTGTCGGGTGCCTCGGGCTCGGTGTTGACGAAATGTCCCGTGAGCATGTAGAACGGTCCGCCGGTTGGGTCGGAGTAGCGGATGTACTCCTTGTCCCAATAGCCGTGGCAATGGCGTGTGATGCGTACGCCTTTGACCGGTCCGACGGGGCAATTGATGTTCCAGCACAGATACTCTCGTTTGGGCAACGCCAGGATGCGTTTGGTCAGTTCCAGCACATGCGGGCGGAAATAACTGAAATCGGCTTCGGGACTATGGTCACACAAGGAGAATCCGATAGAGGTTATACCTCGCGCGCAGCCCTCGAAAACAGCGCCCATCGTGCCGCTGTAGATGACGTTGACCATGCCGTTGTCGCCGTGGTTGATACCCGAGACGACGAGGTCAGGCTGAGCCTCCCCGAACAATTCGTGGATGCCCAGCTTGATGCAATCGGTGGGTGTGCCATTGGTGAGATAGACCGTGAAGCCTTCCTCCCCTATGATTTGCCTGAGGCGCAGAGGCTGAAGGACGCTGATGGCGTTGGACTGTCCGCTTCGCGGGCCATCGGGTGCCACGACAGTGACCTCGCCCAGTTTGCGCATCTCCTCAACCAGCGTCCAGATACCTTTGGTTCCCCAACCGTCGTCGTTAGTGATGAGTATTCTCATGCAAGTCCGGCTATGCGTTTTACTTCAGAGATTACAGCCTGTGCAAAAGCGTCGGCCTGTTCCATCGTAGGCGCCTCGCTATAGACGCGCAGGATAGGCTCGGTGTTCGACTTACGGAGTAGAACCCAACCTTGTGGGAAGTTGATCTTCACGCCATCGCGGTCGTCTACATCGTACATTTTGTAGATGCCCTTCAGTGCCACGAGGATAGCATCCACGTCCAATTCGGGCGTGAGGTCGATGCGGTTCTTCGAGATGCTGTAGTCGGGGTACTCTTTGCGGAGCTCGCTCACCTTGCACCCCTTGTGTGCCAGGTGCGAGAGGAAGAGGGCGATGCCTACGAGTGCGTCGCGGCCATAGTGCGAAGCGGGATAGATGACGCCGCCATTGCCCTCGCCGCCGATGACTGCACCGACGCGCTCCATTTCGGTGGTGACGTTCACCTCGCCTACTTTGGACGAACTGTAGGTGCAACCGTGACGCTCGGTGATGTCCTTGAGCGCGCGGGACGAAGAGAGGTTGGAGCACGTAGCGCCGGGCGTGTGTGAAAGCACGTAGTCGGCTACAGACACCAACGTATATTCCTCGCCAAACCACTCGCCGTTCTCGCAGATAAAGGCCAGACGGTCCACGTCGGGATCGACCACGAAACCCACATCGGCTTTGCCCTGCTTGAGGAGGTCGCAGATCTCGGTAAGGTTCTGCGGAAGCGGTTCGGGGTTGTGCGGGAAATGTCCATCAGGGGTACAGTTGAGCTCGATGATATTCTTCACACCCAACGCCTTGAGTATTGCCGGGATAGCCAGGCCGCCCACCGAGTTGACGCAGTCGATGGCTACTGTGAAATTGGCCTTCTCGATAGCCGCTTTGTCCACAAGTTTGAGGCCCAAGACATTCTCTACATGGTAGGGCAGATAATCCTTGTGGGTGATAGTGCCCAGGTGGTCCACATCAGCAAAGACGAAGTCTTCTTTCTCAGCAATAGCCAGCACCTCTTTGCCCTCGGCATCATTGAGGAACATGCCGCGCTGGTTGAGTAGTTTGAGTGCGTTCCACTGCTTGGGATTATGACTGGCAGTGAGGATAATACCTCCAGCAGCTTTCTCGCCTACGACAGCCAGTTCGGTGGTCGGCGTGGTAGCCAAACCGATGTTGACCACATTGTAGCCCATGCCCACCAATGTGCCACTAACCAGCAAATCCACCATCGGGCCGGAGAGACGCGCATCGCGCCCTACGACGATAGTTTTGTTGTCAGGCAAGTTACGCATACGTTGTGTAGCGTAAGCAGCAGTAAAACGAACGATATCCACGGGATTTAACCCGTCCCCAACCGGTCCGCCAATGGTTCCGCGGATGCCGGAAATAGATTTAACTAAAGACATATTATATTATTTACGATTGGACAATTTACGATTTACAATTCTTTACCCACAAGGGGTACGATCACTTCGTGTGGATTTACGATTTAGAAGTTGCGAATCTTCATCTTGAGGTCATAGCCATACGGGGTGACAGAAGAGGCATCGGCATCGAAGCCCAGTTTGGATGGACATATCAGTTTGCCTTCAGCTCCGGTGTAACCCATTACCGCGAGCGCCAGTTGCCATCCCGCGCAAGACGCAGCACTGGTCGTCAAAAACTGAAACTCAGCCGGCTGCGAAGAGTCGTTGCTGGTCCAATAAGAGGTGGTATCGGGATTCACTCCGAGGGTGTAGCGGCGATAGCGCATCAGTACTATGTCACCCTCCTTGATCTCTTTCGTATTGGTGTCGCCCATCTGAGTGAGATGGAAATAGCAGTAGTCGTCCAACTCGTAGTACTCGTTGGGTTTCCATTTGTCGTCATCAGGAATCTCGTGAATAATCTTGATGTTATTGCGGGCGATGTAGTCGGCAATAAGTTTTTTCTCTTTCTTCAACTGGTTAGCATAAGCCGTTTCGGATGTGTTGCAAGAAACACCCAGCAGCATAGCTGCCAGAAGCAGAACAGGTGTGATGAATCGTTTCATATCTTGGTGATGTTATTAACAGTTAATAGTATCTTTACGTTGGTGAGGGGCGGCACGTTGTCTTTTCCGTCCCGGCCATAGGCGTTGTAGAATGGCGCGAGCAGGAGGAACGTTTCGCCCATGCGCATATAAGGCAACACGATGTCGATAGCGTCCAAGACGACGCGTTTACCCACTTCGGTCTCCTCGGTGATATCCTCCAGCAGCGCGCCGGTAGCGAGGTCGCGGATGACTGCGGAATACTCGACATGCATGCCGGGTTCTATCTGCCGGCCTTCGGAGGGGCTGAGGCGGTAGTACCAGACATTGCGGTTGTCAAGCACATAAGGCAGCCCCGAAGCGCGAACGGAGTCGATGAGCAATTGGTTGGCATCAAGAGCCATTAGGAAGTTCATCTCCATGAGGGCCAGCGCCGCCGAGTCGGCAACAGGCTTGTTGGCGGCCCCTTGGGGCTGGACACGCCTACAGCACGGCCACACTGACAGCATCGCAAGCAAAACCAATATGTAGCGTTTATTTTTCATTCTCTTCCGCATTGTTTCCCGCTTCGTCGGTTTGCAACGATTTCTTGTACTCGGTAGGCGTGACACCAAAAGCATTCTTGAAGCACTTGGCGAAATAGCGCGAGTCGTTCATGCCCACCATATAGGTAATCTCGGTGACGTTGTAATGGCCTTTTTCCAGCAACTGTGCAGCGCGTTTGATACGCACCTCACGAATGAACTCCACCGGTGAGAGGCCCGTGAGGCTCTTGAGTTTGTTGAAGAACACGGTTCGTCCGAGGGTCATCTCGCGCACGAGGTCATCGACAGTGAGGTCGCTGTTGTCCATGTTACGTTCCATATACTCCAACAGATGTGCCAGAAATGTCTCGTCGGGGCTCTGTTCCTTGAGTTGCTTGGGTTGCAGTGACAGAAGGCTGCTACGATAAGTCTCCTGCAGGTTTTTCCGCTGACGAAGGATATTCTCGATTCGCGTCATGAGGTATTCCGGCGAGAAGGGCTTGGTGATGTAGTCGTCGGCGCCGTATTTGAGGGCTTCCAGTCGGCTCTCGATAGCAGACTTGGCCGTAAGCAAGATAATCGGTATATGTGACGTGGAGGTGTCGTTTTTGAGGCGGTCGGTCAGCTGCAGACCATCCATATTGGGCATCATCAGGTCACTGATAATCATATCCGGCATCTGCTGGCGAATCTTCTCCAGCGCTTCATAGCCGTCACCGGCCTCACGTACCGAGTATAGCGGCGAGAGGAAACTGGTGAGGAAACGACACATATCTTCATTGTCATCCACCACAAGGATGTCGTAGCGGCTATCGCTGACAACCTTGGGCTGTACTCCTTTGGCGACAAGTTGCTCGTCGGAAGCGGCAATCGTGTCGTCCACCATCATCTCCACGGTGTCGTTTTCAAAATGCCCGGTTCCCAAGGAGAAGAGGACTGTAAAGGCCGAGCCTTTTCCTTGTTCGGACTCTACTTCGATGAAACCGTGCTGCAGATCCACAAGTTCTTTTACCAGATTGAGACCAATGCCTGTGCCGGTTTTGTTGACCGCGGCATGAATCTCGTTTTGCGAGGCAAAGCGCTCGAAGAGCATACTGCGTTTGTCCTTGGGAATACCGATGCCGGTATCTGCCACAGTGATAGTGACGTAGTTCTCACGCCGCCCTAAACGAACGGTGATACTACCGCCCTCGTCAGTATATTTGAAGGCATTGGACAGCAGGTTGTAGATGATAGTGTCCAACATACCCTTATCCAGCCAAACCGTGGTTTCGTCCAGGTCGTTCTCAATGCTGTAGAGGATATGCTTGTCTGCGGCTTCTTTGTTGAAATTTGCGCAGGTTTCTTCCACCTGACGGCTGATGTCGATCTGCTGGATCTTCATCGTCATCTTATGGTTCTGGATTTTGCGGAAGTCGAGGATCTGGTTGATCATGCGGAGCATACGCGCCGAATTGGAGGCCACTATCTCCAGCTGACTGCGCACGGAAGGCGAGATTTTCTCATTTTTGAGGACGTTCTCCACCGGACCGGTAATCAATGTGAGCGGCGTGCGCAGCTCGTGCGAGATGTTGGTGAAGAAACGCAGTTTGATCTCCGTCACTTTCTGTTCTACGGCTACCTCCTGGCGCAAGCGCGTAACGAAGAGGATGGTCTCGTACAGGGCAAAAGCGATAAGGAGAAGGAGGAGAGCATACAACATAAACGCCCAGCCTGTCAGCCAAACAGGCGCGCATACATGAATACTGAGGGTACGCTCGTTGTCCACCCACACACCCTGCGTGTTGGTGGAACGGACACGGAAGGTAAAATCGCCCCGTTTGAGTCGTGTATAAGTGGCGCGACGAAGCGTTCCCACATAGTTCCAGTCGGCATCCACGCCATCCATCTTGTAGGCATACTGAACACGATCGTCGTCCCTCGGGAAAGCCAGGGCTGCGTACTCGATGGAGAAGACCGATTGCGAGTGGTTGAGGATGATACGCGGAGCGTAACAGATAGCGTCGCGCAGCGGTCCGTTGGCAGTAGGTTGCAACGGCTGGTTGAACACCAGGAAATTGGTAAACTGAATGCGCGGTACTTCCTCCACGCGGATGATGCGGTTCGGGTCGAAACGGCATGCTCCGAAAGAGTAGCCGAACAGCAGTTGTCCATCGTTAAGCATCAAACCGTGCGCCTCTCCAAAAACAGCACCTTTTTCTGCCTCCAGCGCCGAGAAATGCTGGAAGGTGCGGGTATCCATGCTTAGGTGAGTCAACCCGGCCTCGTAAGAGAACCAGATGTCGTTGGTAGAAGGATCTTCCGTGATGGCGAGCACAATGTCCGAGACAAGGCCATTGGTGAGGTTGTAGATATTGATATTCTCGTCTGCAAAGAGGGGGTTGGCCAGCGGGTTGATGACTTCAATCAAGCCCCCGCCGAACGTTCCTATCCACAGATGTCCGTCATGCGTCTGGTGCAGAGCGCGGATGTCGAAATACGGCGTAGCCTGTGTCTCCAGTGTGCGAGTATTGATTCGCAACACTCCTGTAGTAGTAGCCGCAAAAAGCGTGGTGTCGTCCACAAACAACAAGTCGCGAACTCGGGATCCGAAGCGCTCGGGATAGCCTGTCCAGCGGTTCTCCTGATGAATAAACTGACCATTGCGGAAGATATTCACACCTCCACCGAAAGTGGCTACATACAAGGTACTGTCGGGACCGTAACACAAGTCGTACACGTCATTACATAGCAGCGAACAAGCGCGTCCGTCGGCCCTGTAGTTGACGATAGAATCGGGAGTATAGAGAAACAAACCGTCCGTCTTGGAGCCCATCCAAATAGTGCCATCAGCATTCTCGAGCATCGAGTAAATCAAGGCATTAACAGGCAATGTGGTCTGATAAACCATGTTGTGGCTGAAGACGCGCACGCGTTTGTCTTTGGTGGCCAACACAAGCGTGCTGTCGCGACGTTGTAACATAGCACGCAATTCGCCCGAGTGGTGCAAGTCCTGACGGAGATCATAGAGTTCGAAACGGTTGTCCACCACGCTGATGCGGTCCAGACCCAGATCGTACGTACCGAGCCACAGGCTACCTTTGCTGTCCATGTAAGCCGAATGAATCATATTGGTCACTCCACCCAACCGATATACAAGGCTGTCGCTCATCTCATCGTAGCATGCAAAACCGCCTCCTTGCGGGTTGATCCACAAGCACCCATCCTTATCCTCGAAGGCGATGAAATTGATGTTGAGCTGATGGTCATATCGCTCGTCGATGTCGCTCATATAGCGCTTGACGCTCTTGTCCTGCGGGCGGAACCGCAGTACACCCCGTTCCTCATTCTCCATCCAAACACATCCGCGGCGGTCCACATACAAGTCATAGAACCGGTTACTGCGAATCAGATTGGTAGTGGAGGAGTTGTATATCTCGGAGTGTCCGAAACGTTTGTCATACCACACAAAACCATCTGCCTCTGTGGTGATAATCAGCGCATTGGCATCACACGACACGATATTGGTGATAGGAGAATGGATGCCTGCATCGATACGCTCAAAACGTTGTCCGCGAGGAGAGAAACGCCAGAGGATACCCGCTTCCGTGCCGAACCAGAGGTGCTTGCCATCGAAGAATCCGACCAGAAAACAGTTCTCTTCGTCGGTACGTCCGGGCGCGAAGATGCTGCGCTCCTCTCCCATCAGAGACTCCAAGCCTTTAGTAGTGCCGGCCCAAAGCGTTCCGTTGGTGTAGAGCAGGCTATTGATATCGCCGTGAAGGGTGAACTGGGTTGGCTCCGTTTTAAAAAGAGCCGAACCTGAGTGCTCACGCATCCGTAACAGGTTGTTGCCTCCGGCCACCCACACCTCGCCTTTTCGGGGTTCCACGATGAGGCTCTTGCCGGAATGGCTTCTACCCAGCCGAGTATCCTGGATGTTCGTGGCAAGGATCTGCTCGGTGTGTTTGTTGAGCAAATAATATGCTCCGCTGTAGGTGCGCATCCACACGTAGCCGAGACTATCTTCATAGAGCATGTCGATGCGGTTGGAGGAAAGCGTCTCGCCGTACAGCGTAGGTTTGTAGGTGCGGAACTCATAGCCGTCGAAGCGGTTCAGTCCATCCCAGGTACCAAACCACATGAAACCATCTCGGTCTTGCAGAATAGCCATGACTGTGTTCTGTGACAAACCGTCAGACACGCTGTAGTGGCGCACGGAGTATTGTGCCCGCTGTTGGGCGGCAAGGGTGCACGCCCACAGGGACAGCCAAACGACTATAGTTCCTAATCTTTTCATATCACCTATTATTCAGGTAGCATAACTACCTCAAACATATTACCGCTATTCACCAGCTTACGGAGAGTCTCTTGAACGGTTTCTGCCGTAATGCCTTCCACCACAGGTTTGTACTCCGTAGCACGATTGACGCCGAGTTTGTAATAAATCTCAAGCGTAGAAATCCACCAGTTGTTCTTCTCCATATCCTCCTGGAGGTCCTTGAGCATAGACTCTTTTTCTTTTTGCAGGTCGGTTGCCAACGGTCCGTTGTCAATAATGGTCTGCACCTCTTCGTGGATAATTTCCATGAGTCGGACCTGTTTGTCGGGGTCTGTATCGAACTGCATGAGCAGACCAGCTTCGGGAACCGGGTTGGCCTGGAAATAGCCATAGGTACCTACGCCGTAGCTGCCGCCTTCGCGCTCACGGATAGACTCCAGATAGCGTGTGCTGAGGATGCGACCGATAATCTCCATATTCATTGCGTTCTTCAGCGAATAAGGCATATCGTACGAAGTGTATTGGATGCGGTTGCTGGCCGTAGTTGTCTCCATCTTGCGGCTGAAATAGTTGAGCACGCGTCCTTTAGGAGCACGAACGCCGTTGTCCACGAAGTTCTCGCGGTATTTCTGGGTCTTGAGGCTACCGAGATAGGTGCAGATCAGGCGTTGTGCCTCCGGGTCTTTGGGATCGATGTTGCCCACGAAGAAGAAGGTGAAGTCGGCAGGATTGGCAAAGCGCTCCTGATAGATTTGCATGATCTTGTCGAGGCTAACCTGTTTCATGCTCTCTTTGTTGAGCAACACCGTACGCGGCGAGTGGTTGGTACTCATCATCTGCACAGAATCGCTAAACACAGCCTTGGGGTTGGTCTCTCTGTTGAGCAACTGATTGTTGACGATGTTGACAAGGGTCTGGAATGCCTCCTCATCGCGGCGAGGCGCGGTAAGGTGCAGGTAGATGAGTTGCAGCAACGTCTCAAAATCCTTGATGGAACTGCTGCCTCTGAGGGCTTCATTGGTCTCATTGAGGCTGGGACTGCACTGAACAGTCTTGCCGCTGAGGGCTTTTTGCAGGTCAGTGACAGAATAATCACCTATGCCCATAAACTGGATAGCACTGGTGGCAAATTCAGCCGACATCAGATCCTCGGTTTTGACGAGAGACTCACCACCCCA
>ONXE01000013.1 GCA_900321775.1 uncultured Bacteroidales bacterium | reverse complement strand
CACCTACGCTGTGGCCAAGTACGTGGTGCTGTTCCTCGCCTTTGCGCAACTCAGTATCGCTACGTTCAACGCCACAATCTCCGTCCTCAATTTCTCGCGTTACTACTACCTCTCCCTCCTCTACTCCTTCATCCTTACTGTCTCGGCCATCCTCTTCAACAACTGGCTCATACCCCTCTTTGGCATGAATGGCGCAGCGTTGGCCAACCTGCTCTCCTACCTCCTTTATTTCGCGCTTATGCTCATTACGCTCAGCCTCTGCCTGCATATCCACCCGTTCTGTTCCGGCCACCTGAAGACGCTCGTTCTGACGGTTCTTCTTCTCGGCCTCGGCTACGCAACAGACGCTCTAACGAGTGCCACAAATATCGCGATACCTATAGTCATCAAAAACGTCCTCCTGGCGCTGGCGCTTCTCATCGCTTTCCGGTGGCAGATATCTCCCGAACTGAATAAAACGCTCCACGAGAAGTTATGAGGTATTTTGTCTTTTTTTCATATAACGGCACGCCCTACCACGGTTGGCAATACCAGCCTAACGCCAGTAGCGTTCAGGAGTGCATGGAGTCGGCGTTTAGCACCCTTCTCCGCCAACCCGTGACTCTTACTGCCGCGGGACGTACAGACACCGGCGTTCATGCACGTCTCATGGCAGCCCATTTCGACTTGGAGAACTCGCTGGATGCCCACGAACTGCAGGACTTGGCATTTCGCCTTAACGGTTACCTGCCCGACTCTATCTCTATCGAAAAAGTTGTACAGGTTTTGCCCACGGCGCATGCCCGGTTTGATGCCACTTCACGCACATACGAATACTGGGTCACTGATGTCAAGAACCCCTTTACCCAGCATCTCATCACCTATACGCGCTTCCATCTGGACTATGACCTCATGAACCGAGCCGCCGAACTCCTTCTTCACACCGAAGACTTCGCCTCGTTCTGTAAGGCGCACTCCGACAACAAAACCACCATCTGTCATGTTCGTCGCGCTATTTGGGAGGAGCGTCCCCTGCCTTTCATGCCTGAGCATACTGCGCATGTTTTCACTATCGAGGCTGACCGGTTCCTCCGCAACATGGTTCGCGCCGTAGTGGGCACCCTTTTCGAGGTGGGACGGGGCGCTATGACTATCGAACAGATGCAACAAGCCATCCGCGCACACGACCGATGCGCCGCCGGACAATCCATGCCACCCGACGGGCTTTATCTCACCGACATTCGCTATCCCGAAAGCATTTTTCTCTAAAAAAACTGCATTTTCACATTTTTTCCACTAAAGTCGGCAATTTTTACACATTAGTCTCGAGGAAAAGCAGTACCTTTGTGCCCAGATTCAGAAAACAACGCAAGCAAATGAAAAAAATGCTCTTTTACATCGCTGCTTTTGCACTACTGTTCACGTCGTGCAACGCCAGTTCGCCTTATCAGACGACCACACAAAAACACGTAGATGAAATCTGCGAGACTGCTCCTTTCCCGATGGAAATCACGGTCCCCAAGTTCCCCGGAATGGTGTACAACATCCTCGACTACGGAGCAGACCCGACAGGTCGCGCCCTCTCGCATGATGCCATTCAAAAGGCAATCGACCTCTGCAGCCAAACCGGCGGAGGCACGGTCCTCATCCCCGCCGGCGTCTATATAACCGGACCTATCGAACTCAAGTCCAATGTACGACTCTATACCGACTACAACGCGCTTGTGCTCTTCTCTGATGATTTCGAACTCTACCCCGTTCTGGACGCTTCCTTCGAGGGACTCGACACCAAACGTTGTCAGTCGCCTATCAGCGCGCGCAACGCGGAAAATATCGCCATCACCGGACACGGCACTTTCAACGGCCACGGCGACAGTTGGCGACCTCTCAAGAAAAATAAGGTAACGGGCGCGCAATGGAAAGAGAAGATCAAGAAAGGCGTCATCAACGAGGCTACCAACGTATGGTTCCCCGACTCCGCCTCCATGAACGCACTCGCCCTCTGCCAAGACCAGAACGTGCCGGTGCTGCCCGCCACCGCTTCGCAGGAAGAATGGGAGGCTATTCGCTCCTTCCTCCGACCCGTAATGGTTAACCTCATCGCCTGCAAAAACGTGCTACTCGAGGGCGTATGCTTCGAGAACAGCCCCGCATGGAACCTCCATCCGTTCCTCTGCGAGAATGTGGTCCTGCGAGACCTGAATGTGCGTAACCCCTGGTACAGCCAGAACGGCGACGGCGTGGATGTAGAGTCATGCAAAAACGTGCTCATCGAGGACTGCCGCTTCGACGTGGGAGATGACGCTATCTGTATGAAATCAGGCAAGAACGAGGACGGAAGACGTCGCGGCGTGCCTGCTGAGAATATCTTCGTGAAAAACTGCGTGGTCTATCATGGTCACGGCGGGTTCGTCGTTGGCTCGGAGATGAGTGGCGGCGTGAAGAACTGCAACGTGGAAGATTGTCTGTTCATCGGTACCGACGTAGGCCTGCGCTTCAAATCGACTCGCGGACGCGGAGGTGTGGTAGAGAACATCTTCATCAGCCGTATCAACATGTCTGACATCGTCAACGAAGCCCTGCTGTTCGACCTCTTCTACGGCGGAAAAGGCTCAGGCGAAGAAACCGAAGAAGAGATAGCTGCTCGCATGGCTGGCGCTGTCCCCGAAGCAGACGAAACAACCCCCGCCTTCCGAGACATCACTATCCAAGACATCATCTGCAAAGGCGCCAAACAGAGCATCTACTTCAACGGACTGCCCGAGATGAAGATACAAAACGTGCACCTCAGCAATATCCGCATGAGCGGCAAGAAAGGTGCGCAGTTCAACCAAACGAACGGCCTCACCCTTCAGAACGTGGAGATCGAAGCCGAACAGGGCGAGTCCATCATGCTCTCGAAGAGCGTGGACAACGTATCAATAGAGTAAATGAACAAAGGTATTCGTAGCATAGTGTTTCTGCTGACACTCGCGGTTTCTGTGGCTACGAGTGCTACGGCACTGAAGGTAACCGTCGGACCTTTCGAGACGGATGTCAAGGATTATCCCGTGGTGCTCCGACTCGCTAACTACGACTTTACCTTTGAAGAACGCGCGCAGTTGGGCGTGTACACGAACGGGAGAAAAGGCAAAGAGATCCCCTCGCAGCTGGACGACAATCTCAACGGCGACAGCGTGCCCGACGAACTGGTGTTCCTGGTGGACCTGAAGAAAGGCAAGACGATGCAGCTGGTGGTCAAGCCCGCCAAGACACACAAGACCTTCGAGCCGCGCGTGCATGCCGAGATGTTTCTCAAGTCGAAGAAGCCCAAGGAAGGCTTCGTGCCGCATACGGCCGAGGGCAAGTCGTACTACATCCAACCCGTTACGGAACAGACGTTTGCGGGCCGCGAGGATTCCTACAACCAGATGCATCACCATGGCGTCGCCTTCGAATCGGAGCGGATGGCTTACCGCATCTATTTCGACAAAAAACAAACCGTGGATGTGTATGCCAAGAAGACACCGCGACTTGAACTCGATGCCTGCAAATGGTACCCCACAGACGAGCAATTAGCCGAAGGTTTCGGTGACGACGTCCTGCGCGTGAGCGGATTCATCGGGGTCGGCGCTTGCAAGCCCTGGAACGGGAAGAAAATGGTGCATTTCGACAAAGTCGAATCGCGCACCCAGCGTATCATCGCCAACGGACCTATCCGCACCATCTGCGAGATGGAAACACGAGGTTGGGACGGAAAAACCATCACCACCCGATACACACTCTACGCGGGACACCGCGACGTGATGGTCGAGGTACGTTGCTCCGAACGAGCAGACAACCTCGTCACAGGCGTGCAACGAATCGGACCCGCCAATTTCTACACCAACCACAACAACCTCGTGGCCTCATTTGGCACGGCCTTCCCCGTGAACGACAGCGTCAAATACGGCAAAGAGACCGTCGGTCTGGCGGTGTATGTGCCGACGTCTGCCAAGGAACTGGTGCAGGATGCGAACAACAACATGGTGCTGCTGGAATGGGCACCGACTATACGATATTTCTTCACCGTGGTGGCGCAGAAGGAACAAAACCCTCCCGCGCGAACGGACGGTGAGTTCTTTACGTTTGTGGAACAATGGGCTACTCAATTGGAAAAACCTGGTACAGATCCGTGTGCATATGGTGCATACTGGCCATTAGTGCGTGTGCAACATGTGAAATAAGCGCGCAGGTACCGGCTGATTATCAGCAACGATACGAGACACTCGTGGGCAAAAGCGGTGCGACACTTTTCAGTGCGCTGGAAAGCATCTCTGCCGTGGGCTACGACAATGTGGGCTATGACGGATTATACGAGGCCTACAAGAAAACGGACATGGACGCAAACGGGTATTTGCTCGACATGTATTCCACCTGCCGCTTCACTCTTTCAGACAAATGCGGCAGCTACACGAACGTGTGCGATTGCTTCAACCGTGAGCATTCGCTGCCCAAATCATGGTGGGGTGGCGGCAAGAACAACTGCTATAGCGACCTGTTTCATCTGGTGCCTACGGATGGCAAGGTGAACAACCAGCGCGGCAATCTGCCTTTTGGCGAATGCGCCAACGGTGGAACACTGCCCGGCGGACATGCGCTCGGAAAAAAAGGCCCGTCCACTTTTTCCGGCCACACGAATGTAGGCACGGTTTTCGAACCCGATGATATGTACAAGGGTGATTTCGCCCGCGGCTATTTCGGCATGATCGTGCATTTCGGCAACTCCGTTGACTTCACCAAAAGCGAGGGCGCCACAATGTTCAGCAATAGTAGTCGAAACATCTCCGCACAAAATCACTACGGCCTCACAGCCTACAGCGTGGCTCTCCTGATGAAATGGACACGACAGGACCCCGTTTCCACAAAAGAAACCAACCGCAACAACGGCATCCAGCAGACGCAGGGCAACCGCAACCCCTTTATCGACTGTCCTGTTTTGGCAGAGTACCTTTGGGGAAACAAGGCCGGACAACCCGTTGACCACGCAGACCTCGAAGCATGCGGATGCGTGGACAGCAGTTATACGTCTCTCGAAGACATCTACGCCGAGCCCACCGACTACGTGTCTCGTCTGGCTTCGGTCTCGCTCACTCCTGTATGGGGCGGATTCACACTATCCTGCCTGCCCTCCAACGTACAAATACTACTGTTCGACGCCACAGGCTCGCTGCTGCAACGCGAACAAACCAACCTCCCCGAAATCACTGTCAACATACCAACAGGCTTCTACCTCGTCGTACTGGCCGTTCCCGGCGAAACAAGACCGTTCAAAGTGCAAATCCAATAATCAACACCTATATATACGCGAAAAACCACTGCTCCTTTCGGGACAGTGGTTTTTCTTTCGAACACGGCCGAGTATTACTTACGAATACCCAACTCTTTAATCAATGCACGATAGCGCTCGATGTCGCGAGCCTTCAGATAATCCAGCATCGAACGACGCTTTCCTACCAATACGGTCAACGCACGCTGCGTTCCTACATCTTTCTTGTTCTCCTTCATGTGCTCCGTCAAATGCTTGATACGGAACGTGAAAAGTGCTACTTGGCTCTCAACAGAACCCGTGTTCTTGGCATCCTTGCCATACTGAGCAAAAATCTCAGCTTTCTTTGTTGAATCTAAATACATTTGTTTATAAACATTTAGTTAAACGATCATGCCCTTGCAGGATTTCACATCTCAACAACGGTATAATTTCAGCTATCCTCACAGAAAGCCGATGCAAAGGTACTGCTTTTCCACGACATATGCAAATAAAAACGAAAAAAAATGATGTTTTTAGGCAAAAAAAAGCGAAAAATGCACTTTTTTTGAAAAAAAAGGCAAAAAAATTTGCATATGTTCGAGAAATTCATTAATTTTGCAGCGTTTTTGGAATGAAGAAAATATGAACTACTTGTTTTTCCGCACAAAACTGCTGCCGCTGGGCTGCTTTAGTATTGAACAAATTGGGGAGTACGTGCCGGATTACGACCGTAACAGCATCACTCGTTGGGTAAAAAAAGGATACCTGATGAAGCTGCGTCGTGGCCAGTACGCGTTTCATGAGAGCGCCCAAGACGAGGATTTTGCACTGATGGTTGCCGGACAAATGGTACAACCTTCGTACCTCAGCCTGCACTACGCGCTGACGCATTACAACATGATCCCTACCCCCGACGAGCAGCAGTTTACCAGTGTTACCACACAGAAACCCGCCGTGTACGAGAATGCCCTGGGCGTCTATTCCTATCGTAGCATCGCGCCGCATCTCTATTTCGGCTACCAGCCGTACTCACTGCCCAATGGCCGCACATTCATGTTGGCCACGCCGGAGAAAGCACTGCTGGATACCCTCTATCTTCATCCCGACTACGCAACCGAGAGTGGCATAAAGGAACTCAAACTCAACGACGAATTTATGGCTTCGCAGTTGAATCAAAACCGCCTGTTCGAGTACCTGGCACGCTGGCGCAGCCCGGCACTGTCAACTCGCGTTAGAACGCTGCTCAAGCACTACGATTAAACAATAATTGCCGAGGAATCTCCCCGGCAATTATTTTTATTTCTTGTCTGCTATGCAATACCCCGCTGCGACTTGATATGCTCGTAGGCCTCGTTGATTGCACGGAACTTCTCCGTCGCTTTCTCGCGCATCTCCTCGCCTGCACCCGCCACCTTGTCCGGATGGTATTTCATGGCCATGCGACGATACGCTTTCTTCACCTCGTCGTTGGTCGCGCCCGGCTCAATCTCCAGAGCCACATACGCCCAATTGGGGTCCTTACTTTTCTGATACAGCGCAGCCAAAGCACGATAGTCGGCCGCGGAGACACGCAACGCACCGGCTACACGCTCTATCATCTGAAGCTCCGAATCAGCAAACTCACCATCTGTGTTGGCCAAGTCGAAGAGGAAATGCAGCAACTCCAAACGAGTCGAATAGTTGACATTATCCGCTATCTGACCCGCCACCGCCATCGGATCCATGTCTTGATCAAGGAGCGATTTCAGTATCTGCAACGCTTCAAGCGCTCCCTGCTCACCATAGTTGCGAACAAGGAAACGCTTCACCAACTCCAGCTCCGACTTCTTCACATGACCATCCACCTTCATCACGCAGGCGATTAGCACCAGCAGCGAAACCTTGATGTCAGCAGCATTCGACCTTCGACCCCTGGCCCCTGCCCCTTGACCCTCCGAAGAAGAGTCAGCAGGCAATGCCTTCGACGAATCAACCATCGAGGTGATGACAACGGCCAGGGCGGCTCCTATCGGACCTCCCAACACGAATCCCAAACCGCCAAGCAGGAAATATTTGGTCAGACTTGTGGCCATAGCAAACAGGCTTTGTGGTTCTTATTTGAGCAATGTATTGGGGTCGAGGTGGTTCTTCTCAATGTCGAGGAAGTACTTGTACGTACCCACCTTCAACTCGTCGCACGCAGCCTCGTCGCATACGATGATGCCCTTCGGATGCAACTGCAGAGCCGAAATGGTCCACATATGGCTCACAGGCTCCTCTACTGCATGCTGCAACGCACGGGCCTTGCCGTGACCATTCACCATGATCAGCACCTCCTTGGCATCCAACACCGTACCTACACCCACCGTCAACGCAGTCTTAGGCACCTTGTTCACGTCGTTGTCGAAGAAACGGCTGTTGGCAATGATAGTGTCAGACGTAAGCGTCTTCTGGCGAGTACGAGATGCAAGCGACGAAGCCGGCTCGTTGAACGCAATATGACCGTCAGGACCAATACCGCCCAGGAACAGGTCGATACCGCCAAACTCGCGAATCATCTCCTCGTAATGAGCACACTCTGCCGCCAAATCAGGCGCATTGCCGTTGAGAATATGTACGTTCTCGCGGCGAATGTCGATATGCGAGAAGAAATTGTTCCACATAAAGCTGTGATAGCTTTCCGGATGCTCCACCGGCAAACCCACATACTCGTCCATATTGAACGTCACAACGTTCTTGAACGAAACAACACCTTTTTTGTTCAGCTCAATCAAGTGCTTATACATGCCCAGAGGCGACGAGCCGGTAGGCAAACCCAGCACAAACGGATGCTCCTCGGTAGGCTTAGCCTCCAGGATCTTCTTTGCCGTGTAGTTTGCTGCCCATTCTGACAGAGCAGCATAGTTCGGTTGAATAATTACGCGCATACTTTAATACCTTTTAAACCTTTGTTAATTGTTGATTTTTGATGATTATTGATTATTGGATTGTTTATCAGTCAATCTTCTCCAAAACAACAGCAGAACGCGCCGGCAGATACAACTTCAGCCAACCTTTGCCTTCACGCTGATACAACGGATCGTCCTGTGTGAAGTGAATCACACTATCATCCGTCTGGCCGAAGCCCGCAAACTCCTGCGCATCCGTGTTGAGCACCACCTTGTAACTGCCCACCGGAGCCAGAAACCCGTAGTCCGGGAACGACTGCTGACCATTCCAGTTGAACACAAAGATAAGCTTACCGCGGCGATAAGCCAAAACCTGGTCACCATCTTTGTCCCACAAGTTGTACACCCAAGGCAGGTGGTCGCCCAATTTCGGGTCTTTCTCCATCTGCAGTTTCTCTTCCAGCAAATGAATCATCGCCGAATCAAAGCGGTTGAGGTTGCTGTAGTACAGGTTCTCATTATCCACCAAATCCCACTGGCGACGGGCGTACTTGTAACTCCAGCCGTTACCCTCGCGGGGGAAATCTATCCATTCCGGATGGCCAAACTCATTACCCATGAAGTTCAGATAACCGCCGTTTATTGTGGACGCAGTAATCAAACGAATCATCTTATGCAACGCTATGCCGCGGTCCACCATATACGTGCTGTGCCCGTGCTCCATATGCCAGTACATGTCCGAGTCCATCAGACGGAAAATGATTGTCTTGTCGCCCACCAACGCCTGGTCATGCGACTCGGCATACGAGATGGTCTTCTCATCCTGGCGGCGGTTCGTCATCTCATACAGGATATGTCCGCCCTTCCAGTCTTCGTCCTTCACCTCCTTGATCATCTTGATCCAGAAGTCAGGAATACCCATCGCCAAACGGTAGTCAAAGCCCATGCCGCCGTCTTTGATAGGCGACGCCAAACCCGGCATACCCGACATCTCCTCAGCAATGGTCACTGCCGATTTCTTCACCTGATGAATCAGTTTGTTGGCAAGCGTCAGATAACAGATTGCATCGCCGTCCTGATTCATATTGTAGTACGAATCGTAGCCGTTGAAATCTTCTCCCAATCCGTGAGAACGGTAAATCATCGAGGTCACACCGTCGAAACGGAAACCGTCAAAATTGTATTCGTCCAGCCAGAACTTGCAGTTCGAAAGGAGGAAATGAATGACTTGAGGCTTCTGATAATCAAAGCACAACGAATCCCATGCCGGATGCTCGCGACGCGAACCTGCGTGGAAATACTGATAGGGCGTACCGTCGAAATTGCCCAAACCCTCCTGCTCGTTCTTCACGGCATGAGAGTGAACCAGATCCATAATCACAGCGATGCCGCGACCGTGCGCATCGTCAATCAGCGCCTTCAACTCCTCAGGAGTACCAAAACGGGAAGATGCAGCAAAGAAACTGCTCACATGATAACCAAACGAACCGTAGTATGGGTGCTCCTGAATAGCCATAATCTGGATGCAATTATAGCCCAATGCATCCACGCGCGGAAGCACGTTCTGGCGGAACTCTTCATACGTGGACACACGCTCCGCATTGCCGCCCATTCCTATATGGCACTCATAGATGAACAAACCCGACTTGTTGCGCTCGGTCTTAACCGGCACTTTATGCGCAAAACGATACGCCTTCGGCGCCCAAACCTGGGCCGAGAAAATCTTCGTACGATCGTCCTGCACCACGCGCGTCGCATATGAAGGAATACGCTCTCCAGCACCGCCGTACCACTCTACCAGCAACTTGTACAACTGGCCGTGCTTCATCGCCTTCTTCGGCAATTCCAACTCCCAGTTTCCGTTGCCCAACGACTGAAGACGATAACCTTCCGACTTGTGCCAGTCATTGAAATCACCTATCATGTAGATAGCTGTTGCATTCGGCGCCCACTCACGGAACACCCAGCCTTTCGAGGTCTGATGCAGACCGAAATACAGATAACCGTCAGCAAAGTCACGTAGCGGCTTATCTGCCGTCAACTCCCTCTCGCGACGGACAAAATAATCGTACCTACCCTCAATAGCACGTGCGTACGGCTTCAGGTAAGGGTCTGATTGAATTAACTTCAATTCCTTCATAATGGTATTCGATTAAGGACTATTGTTGCACCTTGGCTTTTACGATAATCTTGCGGTACACCTTGCCCGGAGCTATGCCCGGCTGATGCGCGTCTTCAGGGAAGAACACGGCAAAATGACCCGCAGGCACACAGAACTTGGCCGTGGCTTTGTCTCCATAGAACTCCACGTCCTTCTGCTCGTTGTACTCTGTCGTAATATCCTGACAATCCACCTGAGCCTTCCATCCCATCTCCTCATCTTCCGTCAGAGGAATCTGAATGTCCAGATACTCCTTGTGGGCCTCCATACGACAATCCGATTCGGCCTTTCCATGGAAATCATTGATGTTCACAATCAGATCATCACCGTCCAGTTTGATCTTACATGCCGGCAAACTCTCCAAGTCGTTCGCCGCATAAAATTCCATAAAACGCTCCAATCCCGGCACGCTGTCGTAGTAATTGGCCGCATTCTCAAGCTTATCTAAAATCATATTCTTTTGTTTTTGTGTGTGTCAATTTTGCTTTATTTGCATATTCGCGGTGCAAAGGTACGAAAAAAAAATGAATTAAGCAAGAAAAATCGCAAAAAAATGCAGAAAAATGCAATTTTTTGCCCCAACCAACCCAAAACTCGTTTGTCGGAATCCGACAAATTATGAAATGAGAAGACCTTGCTTACACCGGCGGACTTTCTGCCTGCCACCAACTTGCCCTCTCAGACCGAAGTTAAATCAAATCTTACAAACAAAAAAAAACAAAAAAAAAAGCAGACCCGATTTTCGAGCCTGCCTTGAGGATAAGCGCCATGCGCTGTCAATTACAGAAGACCAATCGTGGTATCATCCTCACCCTCTACGAAGGAGAGCTTATTCTCACGTGCCAACCAACCAATGGCCTGGTTGAACTCTTCTGCTTTCAGTTTCGTAGCCTTCTTAAGGGCCTTCGATGTGAGAGCACCGCCTTGCAGTGCGTTCCAGATAAGACCTGCGTTCTCACCAATCATTGCAACTGTCATAGTTCAAATATTTTTTAGACTTTAATACCTGCATTACGCCTTATTTTACGAAATGCGGTGCAAAGGTACTAAATTTATGTCATATAACATAATTTTTAAGGGTAATTCTTAATGTTTGTATGCTTTTTCTTAAATATCGGATATTGTTTATGTTACGAAGCACTTCTTTTTTACCACTTCCATACAAAACAAAGTGTAATCTCGGAAATAACAAAATCCGGCACTTTCGCACCGGATTAGGTTCTCCTTGTCCACACGGAACAACGGAGCCAACTTGCAACAAAACGGGAGATTTACTTTCTCTCTGCTGCTACTTTCTCTACGTAAGCGATAGCATCACCTACAGTAGTAATCTTAGTGGTCTCACCATCAGGGATGGAGATACCAAACTCCTTCTCGAACTCCATGATAAGTTCAACGGTGTCGAGGCTGTCCGCATTGAGGTCAGCAGCGAGAGATGCGTCCGGCGTTACGGCAGACTCTTGTACGCCCAGCTTGTCAGCAATGATGGCGATAACTTTTTGTTGAATGTCACTCATAATTTCAAGTATTTTGTTTGTTAATATTCCGTTAACTGCGATTCGGGAGACATGTCACCACAAAATCGCTTGCAAAGTTACAAAAAAGATTTCACATGTGCAAATAAAATGCAAGAAAAATGCTCTTTTTTACGATTATTTACGCAGTTTTTACAAAAAACCACTTACTCTTCGGCAAAATTGACCTTGATTTTCCCTACTCGCATACCTGCTTTACCCATCTGCGAGAGTACCACTTCGTGGGCTTCCGAATCTTGTATTCGTTTGCCGTCTATCACATGATGCGTATGTCCGCCTATCACGATGTCCACATTGCGCAGCTGGGGTGCCAACTCCTCGTCGCTGACGCTCTGCGTATTGTCTGTGCCCAAATGGCTGAGCACTATTACCAAATCGCAGCCTTTTTCGTTGCGCAGCATATCGGCAGTCTCGTTGATAATAGGCAACGGATCCAGATAAGTGATGCCGGCAAAATTGTCCTTCGCAATCAGATCATCCGGCGCCACGCCTACGCCGATAACACCTATCTTCAACCCTCCGCGATGCAAAACCACATACGGCTTGACCAACCCGTCAAGAGCAGAACCTTTGACATCGTAGTTGGCACAAACAAATGGAAACTTGGCCAAACGAACCAGCATAGCTAACGTGTCAACACCATTGTCGAACTCGTGGTTGCCAAACGTGGCTGCATCGTAGCCCATTCGGTTCATCGCATCTACCTCTACACGCCCGCGGAAATAGTTGAAATACGGCGAACCCTGCGAGAAATCGCCTGCGTCCAGCAAGAGCAGATTGGAATCAGCCTCACGTTCTTGAGCAATAAAACCCATGCGCCGGGCATATCCGCCCAGATTGGCATCCTTCTCAGCCTTGGGATTGGTAGGTTCCACCTGCGAGTGAGTGTCGTTGGTGTGAAGGATTGTAAGACTGGCGGGTTTCTCCGCGCAGCCCGTAAAAAACAACGCGCACGCGCACGCGTATATAATAAGGTGTTTCATAATGTAAAACGTTTTTCCAGTTCTGTCTCGGAAAGGATAGTCATCACCGTCTTGCCGTCGGGCGTCTTGGTATAGACAGGTAGCGCCAGCAAACGCTTGAGCAAATCGCTCATATCCTGCTCGAGTAAAGTCTTGCCGTAAGCAACGGCCGTGTCACGCGCCATAGTCAAAGCAATCTGACGGTTCCACTCTTTTTTGGCGCTGATGCCCGTCTCGCGCACAGCCGCCAGAATATCATTCAGGCAACGTTGGGGAGCCTCATTGCCCAACAAGGCCGGAACGCTATTGACAGCGTAGGCCCGTGAGGATAATTGCTCCAACTCAAAACCTAAGTCCAGCAACTGATCCTGCAGTTGCCGCATCAGCAACATATCGTCAGCCGAGAGTTCCAGCGTCTCAGGGAAAAGCAACTGCTGTTGCACTGCATGTCCGGATTGCATCTGCTGCTCTATCTCGGCAAAAAGAACAGTCATATGTGCACGATGCTGATCCACCAGCATCAACCCATCCGGAACAGCCACAGCGATGTAGCGCCCCGCAATCTGCAACGGATGCACATCCTCCGGCAAGGTCAACTCTTCCTTCAACTCAGGCTCGTCATACAGTTTCTCCCAGCCTGTAACCTGTTGTTTGCGGGGCGCAGAAGGAAGATTGGCAAACGATGAAGACGAGGTCGTCTGCTGCTCAAAGGGGTTGTAATTGGGATTGAAAACCATGCTCGGCTGCTTCAGACGACTCGGGTCAATGGTCGTCTGAGGCAAGTCCAGTTCAGTAAGCGGAGTGTCGAAGTCGATACTCGGAGCAACATGAAACTTGCCCAGCGACTCGCGCACTGCAGCCTGCAGAATCTGCCAGATAGTCTGCTCGTCGGCAAACTTGATCTCGGTTTTCGTAGGGTGGATATTCACGTCTATGGATTCAGGCGCAATATCGAAATAGATGAAATAAGAGGGATTATGCTCCGGAGGCAGCATGCCCTGATAAGCCGTAAGAACGGCCTTCTGGAAATAGGGATGCCGCATGAAGCGGTTGTTGACAAAGAAATATTGCTGCGGACTCTTGCTCGCATACTCGGGTTTACCTACAAAACCTCGGATGGACACAATGTCAGTATCAGTCCGCATCTCCACCAGTCCCGCTGTGAACTGGTTGCGCTGACTCTTGCCGAACACTTGCTCGATACGCTGCTTGTGCGTGCCTACCGGCAAGTCCAGCAACACCTCGTCATCGCTGACCAAAGTGAATGCCACCTGCGGGTTCACCAATACTATGCGGTAAAACTCGATAAGGATATTCCTCAGTTCAGTGCGGTTGGGTTTCAAATACTTGCGCCGGGCCGGGGTGTTGAAGAACAAGTTCTTCACACGTATGTTCGTGCCCACAGGTGCCTGACAAATCTCCTGGCGAATGACCTCCGAGCCGTTGATCTCGAGGAACGAACCTACCTCATCTTCGGCGCGGCGCGTCGTCACATCCACCTGAGCCACGGCACAGATAGCAGCCAGCGCCTCACCGCGGAATCCCATCGTCGTCAGGGCAAACAGATCCGCCGCATTACTGATCTTTGACGTGGCATGACGCTCAAATGCCATACGCACATCAGTTTCGGACATGCCCTTACCGTCATCTATCACCTGCACGAGCGTACGACCCGCTTCACGGACCAGAACCTGAATGGTCGTGGCACCGGCGTCAAGCGAGTTCTCCACCAACTCTTTGATACACGAAGCGGGGCGTTGAATCACCTCGCCTGCAGCAATCTGGTTGGCTACACTGTCGGGAAGAAGATGAATAATATCCATTGGGCTTACATCAGTCCGAGTAAATAGATACCAAAGAGTAGCAGCACCAGTATGGCTATCCAAACACGCAACTTCGACTTACGCGCCTCGCGGGCACGATAAGCCGACATGCCGGCGTCATGCGCCTCGCGGAAAGAGCCGCGGTGCAGCGTAGGCACATACGGTCTGGACGAACCCGCAGACGTTGCGGACTCTTTTGTTGCCTCCTCCTTGCCATCCTTGGCAGCCTTGGCCTGCTCTTCTGCAGCGCGCTTGGCCTGCAAGGCCGCCAGTTTCCTGTCCATCTCGTCCTTCTTGGGGTCGTAATAGATAGGCCGATAGTCCCATGTGGGCGGCTTGTTCACTTTCGGGAACAATACAGACATCTCAACTATGGGTTATAGATTACCGCAAGCGGCCGCCCGAAGCGTACATGCCCGGGCAACCGCGTGCGAAAATTCAATGATTATTTTACAATGCTCAGGAAAGTCTCGTCCTCGGCATACTTGGCGAACTCAATATCCTTGGCAGCCTTCACTTTCATTGCAGCGTCAGCAGCCACAGCTGCGCGGAGTCCCTCATAGACACCGTCACGGTTGTTGGTGCGAGCAGCCACAACAGCCTGCAGATAGTGAGTCATAGCGTTCGGCTCAGCCACAGCGGCCAACGTCTTGCGTGCACCGGCATAGTCCTCGTTCAGGATCTGCTGGATAGCAGCGTTGTTGCTGGCAGTCTTGCCATACGCAGCCGATGCTTTCTGGTAGTCGCCCGTCATGGTGTAGTAGGTACCCATAGCAGCGTCCAGGTTGCCGGAAGTGCCGGCTGCTTTGCCCAGATACTCACCTGCTTTCTTGGTGTCGCCCTTAGCCAGTGCAGCCACACCTGCGTTGTAGTTCACGTCAGGATTGTTGGCGTCAATGCTGAGCGCTTTCTGATACAAACGGCTGGCAGATTCTACATTACCCTGCTTGAAGCTCACGATACCCAGGTTGTTCCAACCGCGCAAGTCGTTAGGATACTGCTCGGTCACTTTCTTATAGATAGCACCTTGCTCTTCGAGGTTATTGGTCAGCGTAGCTGCGTAAAGCAACTCCTCTACTGACAACTCGGCAGGATTCTCTTTTGCCAACTGGGCAATCTCGTCGTCGCTGCGACCAATCAGGTCAGTAGTCAGCACGAGACGCGAACGGCGAAGTTTCGGAAGCACGTCATCGGCAATGTTCTTGTACACAGCCGAGAGGTTCTTGATCTGAGCCTCACGCTCCTCGGGATCGCTGTACATAGAGAGCACGCGCAGTACAAGGTCCTTGTCCTGGATATTGCTGTTCTCCATCAGTTTCTTGAAGCCTTCCCAGTCCTCAGCGGTTACTTCGCTTTCGATGTCAGCCTTCACCTTGTCTTTCTTCAGCTGCTTGGCCAGATACTTCTGAGCCACTTTCTGACGATCCTCAGCCAGTTTCTCATTCAACTTCATGCCACCGTCAGGCGAAGCGTAGCCAAGCACTTCCAGCGAAGAGATCAACTTCTTCTCGTCCTTGTCAGCGTCCTTGATGGCAGCCTGCAGGTCTTTCATAGCCTGTGACTTGGTCTCCGAGTCGCGAAGGTTCGACTGCTGGATAAGGAACTTGATGTCAGCCTCCTGCATTGACTGGATGATACGCTGGAACTTGTCGGGCGTAACGGCCAGTTTGTTGTCCTCGGCCTTGGCCAGAGTAGCGGTAGCGTTCACGCCGTCTGCCACTTTCAGGTCGGGTACGTCGAAACTCTTCTTGCCAGCCGTAGCCTTAAAACGCAGGCAGAGCACGCAGTTGTTCATCTCCTCTTTGTAAGGGCAGGTGAAGGTCTGCTTGTAGGTGCCGCCGTTCTTGTAGCTAACCACTTTACCGTTGTCTTTTACCTTCTCACCCACATAGGTAACGGTCTCACCAAGAGTCTCCTTGTCGCCGTATTTCAGCACCGGAGTCACCTCCAGCACGCCGTTCTTGGCAAACTTCTTCTCGGGGAAAGTACCGGTAAGCTCTGCGGTAATCTTACCACCTACAACAGTCAAAGGACTCGGGTTGCAGTTCAACTCGTCCGGAGTGGGGACGGTGTTGTTACATGCTGTGAGCAGCGCAAGCGCTACTACAGAAAGGAATAAAAATGTTTTTTTCATAACTTTGTAAATATACTTTTTTTGTTTTCTTACTGCAATATTCTTTGCGACTGCAAAGTTACTACTTTTTTTTCAAATATGCAAGAGTTTTTGCAAAAATTTGAAGAAAAAGTGCATTTTTACGTTTCTTGAGGTGTTAGATGTTATTCTGTGCACGAAGTTGGTAGTAGATGATTGCGCGGATGAAGGAGTCGAGTCGAACATAGCGCTTGCCTTTGCCTGTTGCGGGGTCGATGGGTGCTTCAGGGTCGGGCTTAGAGCCATTCTTAGCGAGGAGTTGGGCCTGGAAGCGAGCCTTCCAGCCAGCGAGTTCCTCGAGGAGTTCGGGGCTTGTCTCCTCGTGGTTGCGCAAAGCACGGATGAGAGCGTTGGCTTTGTTGGAGGCTACGCGGAAGCATTCCTGGTGACGGATTTCAGCGGGTGTTTTTGGGTTATGCTTGTAGTCGCGCGGGTGCACAAGTTTGTAGGTTTCCTGCTTGCCTTCGCCGATAATTTTTCCGTTCTCATCACGGTACTTTTTTTTGCGGTGTATTGCACCCTCGCGTTCAATGGCGCCGTGAAGTTCGGCGACCGGATATAAAAGTTTAGAATCTCCCATTGTTTTTTAATTGATTTATAAATTGTTAAACTACTATTTTGTGGATGAGCGAGTAGTGAGACTGTACGGAGGGAGTCCGCGAATCACATACTAATCACATACTAATCGCATACTAATCTCATACTAATCACATACTAATCACATACTCGTTGATTCATCCGAAATCGGGTGCAAAGGTACAATAAAAAAATGATATATGCAAGGTTTTGTCGAAAAAAAATCCTATTTCCGGCTAAAAAAGAGCACAATTAGGTCATTTGAGCACATTTTTTAACAAAAAATGCACTTTTTGCTAAAAAAATTTGGTTGTTTCAATTCTTTTTCGTAACTTTGCAGCCGCAAAGCGAGAGAAAAAGTAATGACAAAGGTCAACACCATATCTGCCATCCGATCCCTTGGACAGGAAATTCTGCCTAAGGGTAGTCAGTTGTGGTTGTATGGTTCGCGTGCCCGTGGCGATCATCACAAACACTCCGATTGGGACATCCTGTTGCTCTTGGACAAGGAGAAAATCAGCGACGAGGACTTCAACAATTTGTCCTATCCATTCATCGAATTAGGCATGGAGCACGGACAGTATTTCAGCCCGCAGATGTACACGAAACGAGAGTGGAGTAATATGTCTTTCCTTCCGTTTTACAAGAACGTAGAACACGATAAAATCGAGATCATATGAGTCTGAACGATGAAGAACGCCATATTGTGGTTAACCTGGAGGCCAAAAAAGCCCGTAATACTTTTGCCGAGACAGAGGTTCTGCGAGCAGCCGGTTTGTGGAATAATCTGGCAGGACGCTTGTATTATGCGGCCTTTCATGCAGTGAGTGCCCTACTCATCCATGACCATCATACCGTTGGAACGCATCAGGGCGCAGTGATTATGTTCCATCAGTACTACATCAAGCCCGGCATCCTGCCCAAGGAAGATGGCGCGTTCTATTCGCAACTTCAGACCATGCGGGAAAAGAGTGACTACAATTGTACCTACAATGCAACTGAGGAGGAAATCGTACCAAAAATAGACCGCACTCGTCAGTTCATAGACAAGGTGTTGGGATTAATCGCATAATTGACC
>ONXE01000212.1 GCA_900321775.1 uncultured Bacteroidales bacterium | reverse complement strand
GGAACGATGGTGTGCATCATTTCAGTATGACCGGTGTGGTTAGGGTGATAGATATCGTCACCGTTCTGATAGCCGTCAGCCCACTGTCCGTTGCCCTTGCAGTTATCCACAGCACCAAGGAGGTTGATAGTAGGTATATCCCACTCGTGCATCTCGAGGTTCATCTGCTTGACGTACGCATAGTCGGTAGCGTTGTAGTCGCCACGTGTATAGTTGTTGGAAGCAACGACAATCTTGCCTTCGTCCTCGCCCAGTTCAGCGAGTTTGAGCATGTTGGTTTTCCACTGGTTGTATATGCCTTGCGGATTAGTTGCACCATGGATACCCTCGTTGCCCAAGCCAAGTCCGATAACTACGAACTGACCGCAATCGCCGTACATGTGACCTTTGTAGCGCGAGAGCAGGTTAAGCGTGTTGTTGCCGTTGATGGAAGTGTTGCTGTATTCGTACTCGGGCAACGTGTTATCCGCCTCATGGCGTGCAGCCAGCAGTTGCCCGAACTGCCAAGCGTAACCGTGCTTAACATTCGACACTTCCTCTGCGCCCTGACCGTTGCAAACCGAAGAACCGAAGAACGTGATCTTGTTGTCGGCGATCTCCATGCACTCGATGCTATAGGTTAAGTTGCGCATATCAAGCGTTATGTCCTTGCGTCCGTGACGCATAGGGATATCCTCAACGCCGTAACCACAATCCTCCTGATCAGGAGTAAAGCCTACGATACCCTCGATACCGTTACGAGCTTTGATCGTATAATCCCATGAACTGTTCATGCAGAATTGTCCGCGCTCTGCGTCACTGCCGGTATAAGGCACGAGGTCAATGGTGTCACGCCAAACGCCGTTGCCGCGGTAGGTAAGAGCAACGCCTGCAGCGTTCCAACCGGCAGTGGTAACATTACCCACGATACCTACACGGTTGATAGCGAGCGAGGTGAAGGTCTTTTCTGTCGTGTTATAAACGATGCGATAAATGCCATCGGCGAGAGCACAAACAGCCTCGGAAAGTTTGGTGCCTTCCGGTGTTTCGAAAGAAAGTGATCCACCATTGGTTATATGGCAGAAAGCCTCAAAAGAAGTGCCTTCGGTCTTTGCTTCCGGCGCACGGAGAGTCATTGCTACCTCACCGCCTTCCACAGCCGTACCCTTCATCAGCAGGGCTGCATATTTGGTTTCTTCAGCAGGTGTCGGTTTCTCGAAGTCGCCGTACTGCTCGATACGCATGGCATTGATGTGCTGGTACGAGCCACGCTCACCGCTCAATGTCAGCAGGATCGTTCCGTCTGCATCCGGGAAGACAGGCTCCATTACGGTGAACGCATCTTCGTTCCAGCCGTTGGTTGCACCGGAGTAACACATGCCGTTACCACCCGTATGGTGCGTGCCGGTGACAGTGGTTAAGCCTTCCAGTTTGAGTTTGTCAACCGTCTGACCGAAACTGCTGTTATATGCGCGCGATCCGAAAATATAGAACACGTACGCTTTGTTTGGATTCAGACCGTTGAACTTCATTTGTGCGGTCTTGTTGTTGACAAAGAAATAGTCGCCGGCAACAGATTTTTGCCCGAACACGCCAAGTAAAGACGAATATGTTTCTGCGGTGTTACCGCCATTGTTGTAACCGTTGCGTGAGAAAGCAGTAGTGATAGTTACGTTTGCACCGTTGTTAACTGCCGAGCCGTCGCGATAGGTCAAAGCAACCGGAGCAGCAGTTACAGCGTTATCGTAAATGTTCACCCAATAGATGCCATTGCCGTCGGGAGCAGCGGTGAGTTCGCCATTGTTGCCATCGGAGTGACCGCAATCGATGAAGATCTCTGCTTCAGGAACATGCAACTCTGTGAATTCCTGCATACGCATACAACTGATGGGGAAATATGCCCCACTGCCTGCATACTGACGGTGAACAGTCAGGCGGATCGTACCATCGCTTGCCGGCAACATAAGCGGCGAGAGATAAACGTTGCTTGTATTCTGGTTCTCACCATTGGCACCAATTCCCGTGCCTGCAGCCTTGAGCGAGCCCTGGAAAGCCCATGCACCGCGGAAAGTATAATCGCTGATGCGATCGTCAGTAGCTATACGGCTGGCGAAGATCTTGAAACGATAGCCCTTCTGCGGGTCAAGTCCGCTGATAATCATAGAGCAGTGCTCGCTGTTGGACGCGAACAGATAATCGGACGTAGCACTGGCAACAGCCAGATCACCGAGCAGTTCAGCATCAGGCTCCAGAAGACCTCCACCGCCACTCATACCGTTGGCTGTGAACTTGGTGTCAGCCAGTTGGACTTTGATGTCGGTGGCAACATTGGCTGCATCAACAACCGAGTAGATGTAATCCTGCGAAGGTCTGTTGCTTGTTACCTCTTTGTCGCCAATGTTGTTCCAATAATGGCCATTGACATCCGGAGAGGTAGTAACAACGCCACGCGTTCCACCATCCATACCGAAGTCGAAGTAGAACGTGCGGGTAACGGTTTCTGCATACGAGAAACTGAGCAGGCAAACAGCTGCAAAGAGAAGAGGTAAACGTTTCATAGTAAAAAAT
>ONXE01000039.1:12915-31775 GCA_900321775.1 uncultured Bacteroidales bacterium | reverse complement strand
ACTGGAACGGGTATGTGGGCTGGATAACCATCTGGAACCGCGATGACGGCGGCGCCAACTACACCTGGACGTTCCAGAAACCGACGAGCATGGACGAGACCCGGGGCGAGAAGAACCTCAGTTTCGACGACCCCGCCACGCCGCTGATCGACCACGCCTGGAACCATTTTGCGTTCTCGTTCAACAAACGTGCGCTCAAGGGCTACGTCAACGGCGTACGCGTAATGAGCATTCCTGCGGCGAAAGTGCCGAGCCATATGTGGTTCAACCACAGCGGCGCGTACAAGTACGGCTGCATCTCCAACGTCCGCATAGCCAAGGGCGCAGTGCCTTTGTACGACCGCCTGTCGTCCGACGGCAAGATTATCACCTATGCCATTACGTTCGAAGTGGGCAAAGCCGACCTGAAGCCCGAGTCGATGGTCGAGATCACCCGCATCGCCCAGTTGATGAAGGACAACCCGAACATCGCCTTCGAGGTACAGGGTCACTGCGACGCCACGGGTTCGGACAAGGTGAACGACCCGCTCTCGCAGCGCCGCGCCGAGGCTATCGTGGCCGCCCTCGTTGAGCAGGGCATTGCCGCCGCACGCCTCACCGCCGTGGGCAAAGGTTCGCACGAACCCATTGCCAGCAACAGCACGGACGAGGGTCGCGCCAAGAACCGCCGAGTTGAATTTGTAAAGAAATGAAGCATATGAAAAAGATTCTTTTAGTCGCAGCGTTGCTGGCTGCCATGACAGCCCGCTCACAAATGACGCCCGAAGCGATCATGGGTTCTGTGCCCACGATGCCGAGTACAGCCGAAATGCTTCAGTACTACAGCGATTACACCAACCCCAACGGCGAAGGTGTGCCCGACCCGAACGTCATCTCCAACTTCCTGGAGGCGTGGGAAGAGGCCAGGAGGAACATCGACGCGAACAACAAAACCGGCGATGTGATCCAGCGCCGTGTGATGAACTCGAAGGTCGGTAACGGCACCAACAAGTCTGTTAAAGAGGTGGAGAACATGTCCGACGCCGAGGCCGAGGCTATGGCCAAAGCGACCATGAACAAACAGCTTGCAGGCTACGGCATCAGCCAGAAAGATCTCGCCCGCATGCAGAGCGGTCAGATGAGCGAAGCCGAAATGGCGGCGCTGGCCAGCAAGATGATGGAAAAGCAGACCGGCGGCCTGAACATGCGCGACATACAGGCCATGGAGAACATGACCGACGAAGAGCGCATGGACTACATGCAGCAAACCGGCCTGGCCGAGTCCACCTCGAAGAAAATGCAGGAGAACAAACCCAAGCAGGCTGCGCAGAAACACCGTGCCGAACTGACTCTGGAAGGCCAGAAACTCGACCAGCAGATGTATGCCCTCATGCAGGAAATCAACGGCATGAAAACCAATGCGTTGGACGAGGGTCGCGCGCTCTACAGCCGCAAATACAAAGCGCGTAACGACGAGCTGGAGGAACAGGCTATGCAGGCCATTAGGGACGGTGCCGGTTGGGAGAAATACGACGACAAGGACCGTCCAAGAGTGGAGGCTGCCAGCAAGCGTCTGAACGGCATCCGCAAAGCGCAGCACAAGTTGATGTGCGAGTACATGGGTGAGTTCATCCCGATGTGGCGCGAAGCCGTGACCAACGGTATGGACAAATGCCGCTCGCAGATGATGCCCCTGGCCCGCCAGCGCGAGAAAATCGGCAAGGAACTCTACGACATAAACAAAGAGGCGGAATATGCACAATACGACATCTACCCATTCACGGCCGCCTCATTCTATTTCGAGTTGTCGCGCGACGTAGTCGAGTTCGAACAAGTACTGAAAGACCCCGAGGAATAATTCCTTCTCCCTCATAAAACCAGTCCGCCGGTAGCCCCGACGGACTTTTTTTTTGTCCCGAGAATAACCCTACTCTCCCCCTGAGCAAATGGTTACAAAATTACAGAATTACACATAAATGTGAGAGAATCTGCATTTTTTTTCACTTTTTTCTTGCATATGTCAAAAAAAAGCAGTAACTTTGCAGCCGGAAATCAAAACAACATGGCAAACCAATCTTTGCAGGCCGACTAAATGTAGGCGCAAAGTTGAATCATACAAGGAGTTTTTTCGTTCTCCTTTAAAAACGAAGTAATCAAACAATAACAACACAATCTTTTTTGTTTTGATCTTTTTTGTATCAAATAAAAAGGGCCTCGTCGAGAGACGCGACCCTTTGATTTTTGTATTCTCCATCTCAATCCCACTCCCAATAGTAAGTGTAACAAGATAGCAGGATAACACAAAATGAGCAAGAAACTTCTCTTTTTTTGCGATTTTACTTCTTCTTTCGTTCCGAATAAAGCCAGGCTTTGCTGCATAAAATAGTGTAAATCCTTACGGAATTTACATTTTATTTGCAAAAGACTTGCACATGTCAAAAAAAAGTAGTAACTTTGCAGCGCATTTTGTGCGTATATGTGCGCGGGAGTGCATAAAGATAAGGATAGAACAGACAACAAATAACAAAAAATTGAGGATATGAAACAGGTAATTTCAGCAGTGATTATCTCGGCAGGTATTGCCTTGTCGGGATGGTTTATTTACTTGGGAGCCCAGCGCATCGCCAACCGCGACCGCGCCGTGGCAGTGAAAGGTTTGTCAACCCGTGACGTACAGGCTGATTTCGTGGTTTGGCCGCTGAACTTCTCGGTTCAGGGCGATGATTTGGCCGCCTTGTACGGCTCGATGAACAAGACCCGCGACGAAGTGAAGGCGTTCCTGGTGGGCAAAGGCTTTGTGGCTGAAGACATCCGCATGGGCAGCTCGAGCGTTGAGGACCAGTGGAGCGGTTACTACAGCCGCCGTCCGGACTACCACTACAAACTGTCGGCAACCATCGTGGTGGCCACGAAGAACGTGGAGCTGGTGTCCAAAACCAACGGTTTGGAGAGCGAGCTCTTGCAGCGCGGCATCATCCTGAACAGCAACGAGTGGTCGATTGATTATCAGTTCAATGGCCTGAACGAACTGAAGCCGGAGATGATAGAAGAGGCGACGAAGAACGCCCGTGCCGTGGCGCAGAAGTTTGCCGACGACGCCGATTGCTCGCTGGGTTCCATCCGTCATGCCAATCAGGGCGTGTTCTCGGTGGAGAGCGACAATTTCCAGCCGTGGATCAAGCACGTGCGCGTGGTGACAACTGTGGATTATTTCTTGAAATAAACGAGCATGAACACATTTCAGATCAGCGCCACCATCCAGGCCTACAGCTACGACGAGTTGCCGGAGGACTACCGCGAGTTGGTGGACAGAGCCAAAGAGATGACCAAGGCAGCGTACAGTCCGTACTCACGTTTCAGCGTGGGTGCGGCTTTGCGCCTGGCCGACGGCACGATTGTGAGGGGGTGCAACCAGGAGAACGCAGCCTACCCCAGCGGCCTGTGTGCAGAGCGTACGGCGATGTTTGCAGCCAGCGCTAATCATCCCGGCCAAGCCATGCGTGTGCTGGCTATTGCCGCCTACACGGACGGTCATTTCACCAAAGAGCCGGTGTCGCCTTGCGGCGGATGCAGGCAGGTGATGGTGGAGTTTGAGGACCGCCAGAAAGAGCCCATGACCGTGATTCTGTACGGTACGGAAGGCACGTACGTGGTCAAGTCCAGCAAGGAACTGATGCCGTTCTGCTTCGTGAGCGAATCGCTCAAAGGAGCGAAGGGGAATTAACAATTAACAATTAACAATTAATAATTAATAATTAATATTTTGCGTTGAGAATCATTAAGAAAATGGATTTGTATTTGCTCAAGACGTTTCTTGGGCTTTTCTTGATGACATTTCTCATCTGCATCTTTATCCTGCTGATGCAGTTCGTGTGGATGCATGTGCAGGACCTGGTGGGCAAAGGTGTGGGAATCAGCGTGTTGGCTGAGTTTTTTGTCTATGCCGTAGCCACCTTGGTACCGTTGGCGCTGCCGCTGGCCATCTTGTTGGCGTCGTTGATGACCTTCGGCAACCTGGGGGAGCATTTCGAGTTGACGGCAATGAAGTCGGCGGGCGTGTCGCTGTTTCGCATCATGCGGCCGCTGGCCATCAGCATAGCACTGGTCAGCGTCGGCGCATTCTATTTCTCGAACAACGTGCTGCCCATCTCGCAGGTCAAACTGTGGACGCTGATCTTCTCGCTGCGTCAGAAATCGCCGGAGATGGAGATTCCCGTGGGCGAGTTTTACGACGGCATACCAGGCTACAACGTGTATGTGCGCAACAAAGACCACAAGACCGGCTTGCTGAAAGACCTGATGATCTACGACTACTCGGACGGTTTTCAGAACGCAAAAGTGATGGTGGCCGACTCGGGACGCATCTTCTTCACCAGCGACAAGAAATACCTGCTGTTCAAGCTGTACTCGGGCGAGTCGTTCGAGAACCTGGACCCCAAACAGCAGCGGGCGACCAAGTCGAAAGACAAGATTCCCTACCGCCGCGAAACGTTCCGCGAGAAGACTATGCTCATCGACTTCTCCTCGGAATTCAATCGCTACGACGAGTCCATCCTCAGCGACCAGCACGTGTCGAAAGACGTGGGCGAACTGCTCCACTCCATCGACTCGGTGAACGTACTGGCTCACGAGCGAAGCATGGAGCAGAGCCAACAGATGGTTGAGCAGAAATACTTCGGGCGCGACCGCATCCCGGGCCGTGTGCTGGGCGAGGTCAGCAAGGAGGAGATGGGGCATTTCAACCCCGACTCGGTGTTCGAGGCGATGAGCACCAAAGACAAGGCGCGCTCCATGCAATATGCCTACGAGCGGGCACGCACGCAGAAAGATCAGGTGGAGTACAACGCGCTGATGCTGGACGACTACAAACGCTACGTCCGCAAGCACGAAGTGGAGTTGCACCGCAAGTTCACGCTGGCTTTTGCCTGCCTGATCTTCTTCTTCATCGGCGCTCCGCTGGGTGCTATCATCCGCAAGGGCGGTCTGGGTGCGCCGGTGGTTATCTCGGTAGTGATGTTCGTCATCTACTACATCATCGACAACACCGGCTACAAGATGGCCCGCGAGGCTATCTGGCCGTGCTGGCTGGGCATGTGGCTGAGCAGTTTTGTGCTGCTGCCCATCGGAGTGTTCCTCACCTACAAAGCCGCAACCGACTCCGCTTTGTTCAAACCCGAGGTTTGGATCAAGTGGTTCGAAGACACAAAGAAGAAATTACAACCGATATATGAACACTATACAAGAAGCATTAGACGACTTTCGCGCCGGCAAGTTCGTGATAGTCGTGGATGACGAGGACCGCGAGAACGAAGGCGATTTCATCACAGCGGCCGAGACGATTACGCCGGAGAAGGTGAATTTCATGCTCCAGCACGGCCGCGGAGTGCTATGCGCGCCCGTCACGGAGGAGCGTTGCGCCGAGTTGGAGCTGGTACACCAGGTGCAGCAGAACACCAGCATGCTGGGCACACCGTTCACGGTGACTGTCGATCTGCTGGACGGCTGCACCACGGGAGTCTCCGCGCATGACCGCGCCGCCACTATCCGCGCCCTGGCCGACCCCAAACGCAAACCGCAGGACTTCGGACGTCCCGGACATATCAACCCGCTCTACGCCAAGACGCGCGGGGTGCTGGAACGTGCCGGACACACGGAGGCTGCTATCGACCTGTGCCGGCTGAGCGGACTCTACCCCGCCGCTGCACTCATCGAGATCATGAACACCGACGGCACCATGGCGCGCCTGCCCGAACTGGAGAAAGTGGCGAAGGAATACGACCTGAAACTCATCTCCATCAAAGACCTTATCGCCTACCGCATGACGCAACGCGACATCGAGGGCGCAGACGGACTGCAGGACCCTATCCCCGCGGACGCTATGGTCACGCGCGGCGAGACGGTGTTCCTCCCAACAGCCTACGGCGAGTTTGAGTTGACCCCGTTCCGACAGTTAAGTAACGGACTGGAGCACATAGCGCTGGTCAAAGGTACGTGGGAGAAGGACGAGCCTATCCTCTGCCGTGTGCATTCCAGTTGCGCCACCGGCGATATCTTCGGCTCGAAGCGCTGCGAATGCGGCGAACAGCTTCATCGCGCCATGCAGATGGTGCAGGAGGCCGGCAAAGGTATCATCGTCTATATGAACCAGGAAGGACGCGGCATCGGACTGATGAACAAGATCTCCGCCTACAAACTGCAGGAACAGGGCATGGACACCGTGGAAGCCAATGTGCATCTGGGATTCGACCCCGACCTGCGCGACTACGGCGTGGGCGCTGAGATACTGCGAGAGATGGGGGCATACAAACTGCGACTCATGACCAATAATCCCGTCAAACGCGTGGGCCTTGAGAGCTACGGAATAGAGATTGTCGAGAACATCCCTATCGAGATAGCGCCCAACCCATACAACGAGCGCTACATGCGCACCAAGAAAGAGAAAATGCACCACAACCTGCACCTTGTGTAGAGTTTGGCACGGCTTTTGAATGACTATTTATGAATGTGAAACACTTAAAAAATAACACGCTTATGAAGACACGTACCATTCTTATCCTCATGGCCATGATAATGACCTTTGGATGGTCTGCACGTGCAGACGAGACGATTACGGTTAGCGCCACCAACGAGGACATATCTCAGGATCTGGACCTCAAGGCCGTTGCTGCACTCTTCGGTCAGTGTGCTAATCTGGAAGAATTTGAGCAGAAACTCAACAGCGAAGAGTTGCATGTATCCAACCTCGACTTGAATGGCGACGGCCAAGTTGATTATCTGCGTATTGTAGAATCGGCAGACGGCAACAAACACCTGATTCTGCTGCAAGCCGTTCTGGCAAAAGACATTTTTCAGGATGTAGCCTCCATCTATGTGGAGAAAGATGCTGACGACAAGATTATTGTGCAGGTGGTCGGTGACGAGTACATCTACGGAGCAAACTATATCATCGAGCCCGCATACCTCTATGTACCGGTCATTTATGACTGGTTCTGGGGCCCCCACTGGGTTTGCTGGTATTCGCCCTGGTATTGGGGCTACTGGCCGGGTTGGTGGCATGCCTATCATTGCTGGGCATTCGATGTATATTGCCATCATATTTGGGACTATCACTATCATCACCACTATTGTTCCTATCGCCATACGCGTCATCCGGCACCCGGCTACGACTCGATGCATCGCCATGCTTCGGCAGGTCGTCAGGACATGGCACAGCGTCATCCCGAAGGCTCGTTTGCGCAACGTAATGCGGGCAAGAAAGATGCTTCGGGCCGTGCGATCAGCAACAGCCGCGACGTGCAGCGCTCGCGTATGAGTGAGGTGGCTCAGTCCCGTGGTGGCAGCCGCGACGGCGTATCGCGCGTTCAGGGGAACAACTCGCGTACCTATAACAGCGCGAACACCCGCGTAGCACGCTCGGGTCAAACCGACGGCTCCCGCACGCAGCAAGTGTCCCGCTCGCAGTCTTCGGGCTCCCGCGGACAACAAGCCACTGCTTCGCGCAGCCAGGCCTCAACAGGCAGCAGATCGTCGTCGGGCAGTCGCAGCGGAAGTTCCGTAAGCAATAGCACAAGCGGCTCCCGCAGCAGCAGTTCTGTTTCGCGTAGCAGCAGTTCTACTTCACGCAGCAGCAGTTCTGTTTCGCGTAGCAGTTCTACTTCCCGCAGCAGCAGTTCCGTTTCGCGCAGTTCTTCCGCTCCTTCGTCCGTTTCCCGCAGTTCGGGCAGTTACGGAGGTGGTAGCCGCAGTTCCGGCGGTTACAGCGGCGGTGGCTCTCGCGGCGGAGGCGGTTTCAGTGGCGGCGCTTCCCGCGGTGGCGGTGGTGGCGGTGCCTCCCGCGGTGGCGGTGGCGGCGGCCATAGAAGATAATTTTCAATTTTCCATTTTCAATTTTCAATTGTCCATTTGAATCATGTATAGCGATCCCAAAGAGTGCATCTATTGCACCAAACACGAAGCACGTGAGGCGATTATGTTGCCCATCTGCGATTTAAGCGTCAGCAAGGCGTTCCTCTTCAAAGAACAAACGTATCACGGACGTTGTCTGGTGGCATACAAAGACCACGTCAACGACCTGAACGAACTGACCGACGACGAGCGAAATGCCTTCATGGCAGACGTGGCCAAAGTGACACGAGCCATGCAGAAGCTCTTCAAACCCGAGAAAATCAACTACGGTGCTTACAGCGACAAACTGTCTCACCTGCATTTTCACCTCGCCCCGAAGTATGTGGACGGCCCCGATTACGGCGGCACGTTCCAGATGAACCCGGGCAAAGTGTACCTCTCGGACAAGGAGTATCAAGACATGATTGACGCGCTGAGAAAGGAGATTCTCGGCTAATGGATATTCTGGACAAAATAGATGGTCTGGAGGCTAAGTTCCACGAGGTGGGACTGTTGATAACCGACCCGTCCGTCATCGCAGATCAGGCGCGTTATATCCGCCTCAATCGCGAATATCATGACCTCGAAAAAGTGCTTGCGGCTGCCAACAAATACAAGCAGGCCGTCGCAGCACTTGACGAGGCCAAACAGTTGTTGTACGCAGGCGATGACGCTGAGTTGCGAGAGATGGCAAAGGCAGAAATAGACGAGATTGAGCCAACTCTGCCCAAACTGGAAGAAGACCTCAAACTCATGCTCATTCCGCAGGACAAGGAGGACGCGAAGAACGTCGTCATGGAAATCCGCGGTGGCACAGGCGGCGACGAGGCCGCCTTGTTTGCAGGTGACCTCTTCCGTATGTACACCAAGTACTTCGAAATCAAAGGGTGGAAATATACCATCTCATCCTGCTCGGAAGGCGCTGTGGGCGGATACAAAGAGATAATCTTCAACGTCATGGGCGAGAACGTCTATGGCACGCTCAAGTACGAGTCGGGCGTTCATCGCGTTCAGCGCGTACCGGCTACCGAAACGCAGGGACGTATCCACACCTCCGCTGCTACAGTGGCTGTGCTGCCCGAGGCGGACGAGTTCGACGTGCAGATCAACGAAGGCGAAATCAAATGGGACACCTTCCGCTCCGGCGGTGCAGGCGGACAGAACGTCAACAAAGTGGAGTCCGGTGTCCGGCTGCGCTACAACTGGAAGAACCCCGTAACTGGCGAGGTGCAGGAAATCCTCATTGAGTGTACCGAGACGCGCGACCAACCTAAAAACAAGGAACGCGCGCTCGCACGACTGCGCACGCAGATATATGATAAGGAGCACCAGAAGTATATCGACGATATCGCTGCACGCCGAAAGACTATGGTCTCGACAGGCGACCGCTCAGCCAAAATCCGCACCTACAACTACCCTCAGGGACGTATCACCGACCATCGTATCGGACTCACCATCTACAATCTGGCGGACTTTATGGACGGCAATATCCAGGGAGTAATCGATGCCCTACAGGTGGCAGAAAACGCCGAGAGGCTGAAAGAAGCGAACCTATAGTGTCATGAATCGAACCTGAGAAGAGAACCATAAGATGACCATAAGATGACCATAAGATTATATGTACTTGTTCTATAGTCCCGATATAGCCTCGCTTACGCTCTCCGAAGAGGAGTCCTCGCATTGTGTGCAAGTACTTCGCGCCAAAACAGGCGACACAATCCAAGTAACAGACGGACAGGGAACCATCTACGAGGCGGAGATAGTGAACCCGCACCGCAAGCATTGCACATTCCGTATCCTCTCGCAATCCAAGCCCGAACCGCTGCACGAAGGACGCGTGCATATAGCCATTGCGCCCACGAAAAGCATGGACCGAATCGAGTGGATGATAGAGAAATGTGTCGAGATGGGCGTGGATGAGATTACGCCGGTGCTGTGCCGCTACAGCGAGCGAAAGACTGTCAACGAAGAGAGGTTGCAAAAGATTCTCGTCTCCGCTTCCAAACAGTCGCTGAAAGCCACGTTCCCTACCCTGCACCCCATGACACCTGTCAGAGAACTGATTTCCGGCGCACAGGAACAGGACCGGCTCATCGCCCATTGCATCGAGTCGTACGGCCCGACGGAAAGTAAATTCGCGCTCAAAAGCTGCATCACCCGCGGACATTCAGTGATTATCCTCATCGGCCCGGAAGGAGATTTTTCCGAGCAGGAAGTGGCCGAAGCGCTGGAGCACGGATGGAAACCGGTCTCGCTGGGCAAAGCGCGACTAAGAACAGAAACCGCAGGACTTGTGGCATGCCATACTGCCCTGCTTATCAACGAATAACACATCATGGAAGAAAAACAACAAATCAAACAATCAGAACGTATACAAACGTCCATTTTGGCTGCACCGGAGAAGCGATTTCTCGTATGGGCCGCAAGCCGCATGCCCCGTTGGGTTACCAGCGATATGCTGACTTGGCTGGGAGTCTTCGGCGCTTTTATTGCCGGGCTGGGATATGTCCTCTCCAACTACAACCTCAATTGGATTTGGATGTCCTCGCTGGGAATAATCATCAACTGGTTCGGCGACTCGATGGACGGCTCTATCGCCCGCGTTCGCAACCAGCAACGCAAACTGTACGGATACTATCTGGACCACAACATCGATTGCGTGTGCGAGTTTTTCATCTTTGTAGGCATCGGCATGTCCGGTTTGGTCAACTTCTGGCTGGCGCTGTTGTGCTACGTGGTGTACCTGCAATTGGAGGTGTACGTGGCGATTAACGCCAAAATCAAGAACGAGTTCAAACTGACTTACGCCAAGATGGGGCCGACCGAGTTCCGTCTGTTTATGATTATCGTCAACTGCCTGCTCATCTACGTGGTGCCGCTTATCAATGTGCATCATGTCTATGACATCACTATCGGCATGAACGATTACCGGCTGGAACTCCAACTCATGGACTACATCGCGTTTGGCATCTGGATTATTCTGTTTGTCCTGTACCTCGTTTCCTTCTTCCAGGACCTGCACTATTTCGCCAAAATCGACCCGCTGCCGAAGAAAAAAGAGTGAAACTGCCGCAACATACCCTCCTCCGTTTGGGGGCTTTTTCCGCCTCTACTTTGGTTGGCACGGCCGTTGATACGGCTGTGCTGTGGGTATGTGCGCACTTGTGGCTGCACGGATATGCCGGTGAACGTATTGTCGCACCGTCCATCTCCTTCGTCTGCGCTACGCTGGCCAACTTCACCGTCGCATATTTCCTGGTGTGGCGCGACCGCATCTCCAAGCGCAACCGGACGTCCTTCTGGCGGCACTATGCAGGCTATTTCTGCAGTTGTATCGGGGGATTCGTGATTAAGATGATTTTCCTGCAGATCTTCTCCGTCACCCTCCGGTGGGATGTGGTTTGGTGCAACCTGCTCGCACTCTGCTTCTCCGGTTTGTTCAATTTCTATATGAACGACCATTTCGTCTTCCGCTACTCGAAGCAACACGCCGAAGCAGCAGAAACAACCCGGGACAACAAAGGCACATCGGAGTAATAGCATTGTAATACTATTGTAATACCATTCTCGGACTTCCTTTAAGGAAAAACTTCACTTTTTTGCATTTTTTTTGCAAAATCCTTGCATATTTCAAAAAAAAGCAGTAACTTTGCACCGCATTTTGTGCGTACGTGTGCGCGAGGGGTGCGTATGAGTTAAAATGAAGATTATTGGCGTGACATATGGCGAGGCGGCGTCGCTACTACTGAAAGGCGACTCAGCTTTGTTGGTGAACCGCAAACCTTTCTTCGTTCCCGATGAGACTCGCGCTCCGGTAGCCTACCCCGCTTTGGCGCTGCGCGTCTGCCGTTTGGGCAAGACCATCGCTCCGCGCTATGCGAACCGCTATTTCGACGCATGCGCGCCCGCCCTGGACATCCGCGCTGCCGACCTGCTCGAACAAGCACAAGCCAAGGGTGAGCCTTGGACCACCGCTATCTCGCTGGACGGGAGTTTCCCGCTGGGAGATTGGAAGGAAGCGAACCACACCTCTTGGACCTTCCTGACCAATGGAACGGACAAGTTGGAGGTAAGCGCTACCGAAGAACAGATTCATGACGCAGTAAGCCTCGTCAGTCGCTACATGACCATACGTCAAGGTGACGTGATCTACCTGCAACTGACGGACAAGCCGATAGAACTGAGGCTGAACGACTGCTTGACTGCGCGTCCCGCGGGCGACGAAACAGATGCACTTTTATGCAGAATAAAATGAGTAAACGACACTACATACTGAGTTTGCTGCTGTGCTTGACAAGTATAGCCGTTTCAGCGCATACCTACGCTCCGCATTCCGTGCTGAGCAACGGTAAGTGGGTGAAGATGAGCGTGACCGAAACGGGCATGCATTACCTGACCTACGATGAGCTGCAACGCGCCGGACTCAATCCGCAGGAACTTCGCATCTACGGATACGGAGGTGGACGTCTGATACAATGGTGCACGTTTTTCCCGTGTAAACCATCCCTACTCGACCAAGGGCTACTACTTCCTGTCGGACAACGCAGGCGCACCTCTGACAATCCAAACCGCTACTGTTCCCACCGGCAGCGCTTCATACACCGCCAACACTTATTCGGCACTCCGGCTGCACGAGGTGGACTCGATTAACCTCATCGACCGAACCGGAAAAGAAGGTGGCGGCCGCGAGTTCTATCAACAATTCCCTTCGAGCGGCAGCATGTCCATTCGTTTCTCCTTCCCGGACATGATTAGTACGGCTAAGTTGAAACTGTTCGCCAACGTGGCAGCCTACTCGTCGCAGTCCAGCAATTTTATGCTGACGCTTAACGGTCAAACGGAAAAGCTTCAGACATTGGGGATATCGACCAGCGATTTCTACACGATGGGCAAAGATACTCAAGGGCTGTTCCTCTTCAACCCTGCTTTAGGCGAGAATCAGGATCTCACCATTCGCTTCACCAGCAACGCCAACGGTGCATTGGGATTCTTGAACTACGTGGAAGCAGAGGCCATGTGTTCGCTGGTTTTGCGTCAGCAACCGCTGCCTTTCCGCAACGTGGAGCATTTCGGATCGAAAAGCCTGACTGAATACACGCTGAATGGCGCAGACAGCGAGGTACAGGTGTGGAACGTGACCAATCTGGATGCCATACAACGCGTCAACACTACTCTAAGCGGCACATCGCTGAAATTCATGGGCTACAACGAAACGGTGCAGGAGTTCATCGCTTTCAAGCCCTCAATGCGTGACAAGTTCTTCCATCCGACCATTCTTGGCACCGTACCTAATCAGGACTTGCATAGCCTGCAGGATATTGACATGGTCATCTTGACCAACGAAGCATTCCTGCCCGCAGCGCAAACCATAGCAGCAGCACATGAGCGTCTGGACGGTTTGACCACAGCAGTGGTGACCGACGAGCAGGTATACAACGAATTCAGTTCGGGTACGCCGGACGCCACGGCTTACCGCTGGATTATGAAGATGCTCTACGACCGCGCACATCTCAACAGTGCCATCCATGCCCCGCAGTACCTGCTGCTGATGGGAGACGGTACATTCGACAACCGCAAACTGTTAGCCGCATCCGGTAACAACTGGCTGCTGACTTATCAGGCAAAGAACTCGCTGGAAGAGACCTACGCATATGCCACGGACGACTATTTTGGTTTCCTCGACGATAACGAGGGAGAAACAGACATATCCGGCCGCATGGACATAGCCGTGGGTCGTTTCCCTGTGAATAGTCTGGCCGAAGCCGAAGCTGTTGTGGATAAAACCATCGAGTACATCGAACATACCAAGTCCGGCAAATGGAAGAACCAACTGGTGTTCCTGGCCGACGACGGCGACAGCAACCAGCATACAAGAATCAGCGATGAATCAGCCGAATTGGTACGCACCAAGAACCCGGATTTTGTGGTGAACAAAGTGTATCTGGACGCCTATCCGCAGGAGACGAGTGCTGCAGGAGAGAGTTATCCGCTGGCCAAGAACAAATTCCACAACTTGCTCTCGACGGGTGTGCTCTTCTTCGACTACAGCGGCCACGGCGGCTACAATGCGATTACGTCGGAAAGCATCATGACCCTGGCAGACATCACAGCGATGAACAACCAGAACAGAGGCTTGTGGTTGCTGGTAACCTGCAATTTCTCGAGTTTCGATGCTGGCATGTTGTCAGCGGGTGAAGAGGCCGTGCTCAATCCTGACGGCGGCGCTATCGCCACTATCTCGTCCTGCCGTACCGTATTTGCTACACAGAACGGTGAGTTGAACAAACTGTTGTGTGACACCTTGTTTGCACATAGCAGCGGACACTACACAATGACTATCGGCAAGGCGCTGCAGTGTGCCAAGAATAAACGAGGCGGCGACAACAATAAAATGCCATACGTTCTGCTGGGTGACCCCTCGGTTCGTCTGGCCTACCCCGACGACTACTCGGTTGTCACGACCACCAATCTGGATACTCTGAATGCGCTCTCTATTCAGACAGTAGAGGGTTATATCCGCACGGACGAGGGAACCGTAGCCAATTGGTTCAACGGCCGACTGAGTATAACCGTGCTGGACAAAATGCAGCAGATAACCACGTTGGACAACGACCACACAGAATCGGAAATAAAGACTACGTACACGTACAACGACTACCCCAGCCCACTGTTCAAAGGCGAAGCAAGCGTGGTGGATGGCCGGTTCAGCTACACATTCATGGTGCCTAAAGATATCCGCTATAATTACGGCAACGGACGCATCGTCTATTACGCTATCGACAGCCTGAACGCTGAAGAAGCAATCGGACACTACGAGGATTTCATGGTGGGAGGCAGCAGTACTGTGACCGTCATAGACACCATTGGTCCTGACCTGGAGTTGTACTTGAACACACCCTCGTTCCGCGACGGCGGCACAACTTACGAGTACCCGCATTTCTTTGCGAACATAGCCGATGAACACGGCATTAACACCGCCGGAAGCGGTATCGGACACGACCTGTTGCTGACTATCGACAACGATCCTAATCAGGCATTCATCGTCAACGACTATTTCTCCGCCTCGAACGGCAGTTACCAAGCTGGTACCGTGTCGTACGCACTACCGGAGATGACAGAGGGTCCGCACAGCCTCACCTTCCGCGCTTGGGACTTGCTGAACAACAGCAGCACAAGCAGCCTCAATTTCCAGGTGGTGAAAGGTCAGGACGCACAACTCTGCGCCGTCATGACCTACCCCAACCCGGTAAAGTCCTCGGGTAACCTGAACATCGTTATCGACTACGACCAGCCCGATCGCCTTGCCGAAACCGACCTCTATGTGTACGACCTGACAGGCAAACTGATATACCACACTTCGCAGAAAGGCGCCGAGCCAATGACTTGGAATTTGGGCAACTTCGCTATGCGCGCGGGCGTGTATGTATATAAGGTGCAAATTCAGGTGGCAGGCTCCAAAGCCTCGTCCAAACAAGGAAAAATAATAGTAACGGAATAGAAATACAAAACAGCCTATGACGCAAATTCTACTTCACGTTAAACTAATTAATTAATTTAAAATGAAGAAAGTATTTTTAGGACTAACCCTCCTCGCAGCGCTGGCAATGCCGGCAATTGCGGAAGAACAGATGAACCCGATTATTACATCGATGCCCTCACTCTCGATTGCACCGGACGCACGCTCCGGCGGTATGGGTGACGTGGGCGCCGCCACACAACCTGACCTCAATTCGCAACACTGGAACCCGGCCAAATATGCCTTCATGGATTCACACGGTGGTATCACCGGCAACTATACGCCTTGGTTGCGCAAGTTGGTGAACGACATCGATTTGGCTTACGTGGCAGGTTACTACACCATCAGCGAGATGGCAGGTACGCTGTCAGCTTCATTCACGTACTTCTCGTTGGGCAAAGTACAGCTGACCGACCTGAACGGTACGTTCTTGGCAGACGCACACCCCAATGAGTGGGCTATTGACTTGGCTTATAGCCGCAAACTGCACGAGTACGTTTCTATGGCAGTAGCACTTCGTTTCATGTACTCTGACCTGAACAACGGTTCCAACGCCTCTACTACAGGCTCGGCAACCGAGTTGTACCCGGGCATGACAGCCGCTGCAGACGTAGCATTGTACTACCGTCAGCCTATCGAACTCGCAAGCGGAACCAGCTACTTCGGTTTAGGTTTGGACATCTCTAACCTGGGTGGTAAGATTTCCTACGACCAGAAGGTGACTCAGCACTTTATCCCTGCCAATCTGCGTTTGGGTGTAAGTTACGAGATTCCTTTCGACAACTACAACTCGTTGACAATCAATGCCGACATCAACAAGTACCTCGTTCCTACCCGCAACAACAAATTTGCTGTGGACGGCAATGGCAACCCGCTGACCGGTGAAGCGCTGACCAACTGGTACAGTGAACTCAGTTCACCGCGTGGCTGGTTCATGTCGTTTGCAGACGCTCCCAATGGCGTAAAGGAAGAATTCCAAGAGATTCAGTTTGGCGTAGGCGCAGAGTACTCGTATGACAAGAAGTTCTTCGCACGCGCCGGTTATAGCCATGAGAGCAAATGGAAAGGTAACCGCCGTTACGCTACCGTAGGTGCCGGTTTCCACCTGAGCATCTTCTCGCTGGACGTAGCTTACGTAATCGCAACTGCAGCCTCCAACCCATTGGACCAGACGCTGCGTTTCACTCTTGGCTTCGACTTGGCAGGCATCAAAGACCTGATTAACAACAAGAAATAATCCGGATGAGAATAGGATTCGGATACGACGTACATGCATGTTCCCCCGAGCGCGACCTGTGGCTCGGGGGCATATTGCTTCCTGAAGGCAGGCAGCAAGGCCTTGGTTTGGAAGGGCATAGCGATGCAGACGTGTTGATTCACGCCCTGTGCGATGCGATTCTGGGAGCTGCCAACATGCGCGACATCGGCTTCCATTTCCCGCCGGTTAAGGGTAATGAGTTCGAGGGCATAGACTCGAAGATTCTGCTCAGAAAGACTATGGAGTTGGTGCGCAGCAACGGATATGAGTTTGGCAACTGCGACTGTACAATATGTGCTGAAGCCCCTAAGATCAACCCTCATATCCCTGCTATGCAAGAATGCCTCGCGGAGGTTATTGGTACGAACAAAGACAATATCTCCATCAAAGCCACTACTACAGAACGCCTCGGATTCGTTGGACATAAAGAAGGAATGGCAGCCTATGCTGTAGTCCTTCTGGAAAAAATCCAAGACTGAGTTCTGCCAAGATAAAACCAAGGTTAAGGTTAAGGTTATCGTCAAGGTTATCGTTATCGTTATTTTCAAACTATGACTTTTCTTCAAATCATAACATCTCTGCTCATGTCTGCTATTTACACGATGCCGGATTCTGTGTGTCCGTATATGGACGCCAAGCAACGTGCACAACTCACAGCCGATGCGGTCAAGGGGGTGTATGACACTATTCCCAACAAATTGGGCGGCAAATCATGGATAGAGAATAACGAGGAAAACAGTGTCACGTACCGTTTTACGCCTTCGATGACCATGCAGGTCACAGCACAACAGGACACCATTACGGTTATAGAAACGCTATGTGCACCTATTTGCTCTACTCTAACCCGTCATTACAACTATGCATGGATTCTTTTGGGCGAAGTTCGGAGCAAATGGGATGCCGAGTTGACTGACGAAGAAAAAGAACAACTCTTCTAATGGAACTGCCAATCTATCTCATCGGCTATATGGCCAGCGGCAAGACAACCGTAGGCAAAATCCTGGCGAATAAACTGGGATGGTCGTTTGTGGACCTAGACGACGCATTTGAAGAATTGTATGGCTACACAACGGGCGAATACATTCGCAAGTTTGGTATGGAGGCGTTTCGCAAGAAAGAAAAGGCCTGCGTAGAAATGCTGTCCGAACTACCTATACAAAAAGTCATATACGCTACAGGCGGGGGTTACCCTTGCTGGGAAGATAATATGGATTGCCTAAAAGAACTGGGCACATGCTTCTATCTGCGCTGGAAACCCGAACAACTGACCAAACGCCTGTTTTTGTCAGGCATTGAACACCGCCCTGTAGCCAAAGACGGGATGAATGCACAGCAAGGAGCCAACGATGAGGAGAAAATGCTGGCTTTTGTGCGCGGACATCTTGCCGAACGTGCCGAAATCTACGAACAGGCACATTATATCATTGACGCGCCAAACACACTGCACGACTCCAACGACGAAGTGCTGGCCGAACAGATATATAAGTTAATAACAGAAAACCTCTGACTTTTGACTTTTGACCTTTGACTTTTGACTCTAGACTTTATTAGTATGACTATTAACGAAATACAAGACGAGATTATTGAGGAGTTCTCCGGTTTTGAAGACTGGATGGACCGTTATTCGCTGTTGATTGACTTAGGAAACGAACTGCCTGCTATGTCTGCAGACAAAAAAACGGACCAGAACCTCATTGACGGCTGCCAGTCCAAGGTGTGGATTGACGCACGAATGGAGGATGGCAAACTACGTTTGGAAGGTGACTCCGACGCCATTCTCGTCAAAGGGATTGTAGCATTGCTGCTGAAAGTGCTTAACAACCACACACCGCAAGAAGTCTTAAATGCGGACCTCTATTTCATCGCTCAAACCGGCTTGCAGGAGCATCTCTCGCCCACTCGCAGTAACGGATTGTTGGCTATGATCAAGCAAATAAAAATGTACGCCCTTGCCTTTCAAGCCAAGAGCGCACAGAACTGATTAATTGTAAATTATTAATTTGTAATCGGTAATTCGCAATCAGCGATTACTTACTCTTCTATCATTTTACCATTCTCGAAACGGAACTTGCGTCCGGCGTAGTCGCGTACCCACATGGGATTATGCGTGGCAATCACAACCGTTGTGCCGGCTTGCTGAATAGCCTTGAGTAGTTCCATAATCTCGGCTCCGGTCTGATTGTCCAGATTGCCGGTAGGTTCGTCGGCCAACACAATGGCAGG
>ONXE01000039.1:0-12837 GCA_900321775.1 uncultured Bacteroidales bacterium | reverse complement strand
TGAGGCATTTTGTACGCCTTAGTGGCCATACCAACCTGTTCCAGCACGTCCTGAACATGTGCTCGCATCATCTTCTTGTCGCGCCAGCCTGTTGCACGTAGCACAAACAACAGATTCTCCTCCACTGTGCGGTCAAGCAACAATTGGAAATCCTGGAAAACAATGCCAATCTTTCTACGCAGATAGGGCACCTGGCGTTTGCGCAGTTTGGTCAGATCGTACTCCAACAACTGGGCTTGTCCGCTTGCTATGGGCAGCTCGCCATAAAAGGTCTTCAGTAAGGACGATTTGCCGCTACCTACCCGACCTAACAGGTAAACCCACTCTCCTTCGCCAATCTCGAAATTGACGTCACTGAGCACCACCTGTTCCTCTTGGCGGATTTCTACGCCTGCATATTTTATCAATGTTGCTGCCATGGTGTTATTCTGCTGCGTCAATCTCGGCTATCTTAGCTGCAATCTCGTCTAATTTCTTCTTGTTGGCATCAATCTTCTGTTTCATGCCTTTCAAGAGGCCTTCTGCCTTGCCCGAGAAGAAGCCCATGTTGTTCTCCATAGTCTTGGTTTCCAACTCGATAGCCTCATACATGCGCACCAGTTTACGACGGTCTCCGGATAGTTCTTCCTCCTTCTGACGCTGTCCTTTCCTATCTTCCTGACGCTTCAGATACGCCTCATGATCCGCCTGGAAGGCTTTCTTCTTCTCTTCAAAGAAATGGTCGCAGGCTGCAGTAAACTGTTTCCACACGTCCTCACTGTATTTGCGAGCAACAGGACCTACTTTCTTCCACTGTTTCTGCAACTCCACCAATTTCTCCGTAGTTTCTTTCCACTCGGTACTATCCTTCAGTTCTTCAGCCTGACGAAGCAGCTCTTTCTTCAATTTCAAGTTGCCGTTCATCTCGTCGCGGAGACCTTTGTAGAAAGCCGTTTTAGCCTGATAGAACTTGTCAGTCACTGCACGGAAATCGTCGTAGATGGCTTGGTTCTGTTTCTTCGGAGCAAAGCCAATAGTGCGCCACTCGGCCTGTATTGCCTGGATCTTGGCAGTCGCATCTTCCCATTGCTTATTGCTTTTGAGACCATCTGTTGTCACTTCTGCCGCACGCTCTATCAAGGCTTGTTTCTTCTGCAGGTTCTCTTCCTCTTTGGCGTGAATCTTGTCGAAATACTCCTGATGGCGCTTGTTGATAACTGTACTGGCCTCCTTGAAGCGGTTCCACAACTCCTCACGCAACTCACGCGCAACCGGACCAATGTTAGCCCACTCTTCGTGCAACTGCTGCAGCGTACGATTAGCGGATACTATATCCGGGTTGTCCTTCAGCGCTTCAGCCTGTTCGCACAAAGCAATCTTCTCCTGAAGATTCTTCTTGAAATCATACTCACGAAGCTCAAAGTTGATTTTGACCAAGTCGTAGAATTGCTCGCCGTAGCGCTGGTATTCTTTCCACAACGCTGCCACTTGTTGCGCAGGAACCTGACCTATTGTTTTCCATTCGGCTTGCAAATCACGCATCTTCTGCAGATTGGCAGTCACATCGGCCGTCTCAGATTCAGCCAAATCTTTCATCTGAGCCAAAATATTCTGCTTACGAAGCAGGTTCTGTTGTTGTTCTGCCTCGCGAGCCGCTGTTGCCTCTGCACGGTGTTGCTTGTAGATGTTTAGCAATTGACGGAAATTCTGCTCTATCTCGTCCACGACAGGTTTGTACTCTGCCATGTTCTCACCCAGCTCTTCCGCTTTCTTTTTTGCGGCTTCCTGTTCTTGATGATACACGCGATAGAACTGATTTTTCAGTTCCTCAATCTGGTCCTTCACTTCATTGACATCCTTGCCGAGCAGCACTTTCAACTGCTCCATGAGTTCTTGCTTTTCCATTACAAATACAGTTTTAGTACGAATTTGGGTGCAAAGATACTATTTTTTTTGCAAATATCAAAATTTTTTTGTAACTTTGCAGCGTTTTTTTATCATTATGGAACATTGGACCACAGAAATCCGACCAAAAACGAGTCTTTTGGATGTCGATTTTGGCGAGCTTTGGCGTTACAGGGACTTGTGTCTGCTTTTCGTCAAACGCAATATTATTACCCAATACAAGCAGACTGTTTTGGGTCCGTTGTGGTATTTGGTGCAACCGGTGTTGACCACCGTCATGTACATGATTGTGTTTGGCGGAATTGCAAAAATCAGTACTGACGGACTGCCGCAACCGTTGTTCTATCTGGCAGGCATTTGTTTGTGGCAATATTTTGCAGACTGTCTGAACAAAACCAGCAACACTTTTGTAGATAACGCCGGCATTTTCGGCAAAGTATATTTCCCTCGTCTGGTTGTCCCGTTGGCCAACGTAATCAGCAACCTGGTGCGTTTTGTTATCCAACTCATGCTTTTCTTTGTGGTGTACGCGTACTACCTGATTTTCACGGACGTGCACGTTGCTCCCAACCTCTACGCCCTCTTGCTGCCTTTGTTGGTTCTCATTCTCGCCGGACTGGCCTTGGGCTTCGGCATCCTCTTCTCGTCCATGACTACCAAGTACCGCGACCTGCAGATGCTTCTCTCGTTTTTTGTCAGCCTCTGGATGTACGCTACACCGGTTATCTACCCTCTTTCCACCATCAGCAATCCTACCATTCGCCTGGCCATGCAGTGCAATCCCATTACCGGCATTGTCGAGTTCTTCAAATACGGCATGCTGGGCGTAGGATGCCACGAGTGGTGGATGCTGGGCTACAGCACAGCCTTTATGGTCGTGCTGCTCACCGTCGGGATTATCGTTTTCAACAAAGTGCAACGCTCATTCATGGATACCGTATGACAGTTTACCCTAACGCCAAAATCAACCTGGGTCTCAATATCATAAGCAAACGCCCTGACGGCTACCACAACCTCGAGACCGTTTTTCTGCCCGTTCCGGCTCTGCATGACGAGCTGGAAATCAACCCTTCTGACGCGTCCGATCCCTACTCTTTCGTGCAGGAAGGTATAGCTGTGGATTGCCCCGACAAAGACAACCTCATTATTCGTGCATACTTGCGCGTGCGCGAACACTGTCCCCAAATCGGAAACATCCGCATTCGCTTTTGCAAGAACATCCCTTTCGGCGCCGGATTGGGCGGAGGTTCGGCAGATGCCGCATTCACCGTTCGTGCGCTGAACGAGCTGTTTGCACTGGGGTTGAGTCACGAAGAAATGGAAAGGCTGGTTGCTCCGCTTGGAGCTGATTGTGCGTTCTTTATTCAGAACCGGCCACGCTTTGCCGAAGGTATCGGAGACCTCTTTTCCGAAGTGCCTGAAGGCCTCATAGACACGCTGCAGGGCCGTTGGTTGCTGCTCGTCAAACCCGACTGTGCCGTTTCGACACGCGCTGCATACAGCGGCATTCGACCTTCACGGCCCGAGACACCTTTGCGAGAAGCACTCACAAGGCCTATCCGGGCTTGGCAGAACTGCGTATGCAACGACTTCGAAGATTCGGTCTTCCCGCAGTTCCCCGAGATAGCCAAGTGGAAACAACAGTTGCTGGCACTCGGCGCCACCTACGCAGCCATGTCCGGCTCCGGAGCAACCGTCTTCGGCATTTTCGAGCAAAAACCCGACCTCTCAGGACCCATTTGGGCTGATTGGCATGGTTTTTGTTCATGCTCGGAAATCGATTTTCGACACAACTAATGAACAAACACAATAATTAATGAAAAAACATTTCAGTACTCTTTTGGCAGGTTGTTTGATTTCGCTGACTATTGGGGCCGTACCTGCCAACCCGCGCTGGATCAAGCAACTGGCGGAAAATACCCTCTCAACATCGCACCGCGAGGGCTTATCATCCTGGTCAACTTCGCCGATGTCAGCTGGACCACAGCCACGCATGCCGAGATGGATAGTATGATTAACGGGGAAAACTACACCCGTAATTACTCGTACTCCTACGGTGGTTATAACTACAACGTACAATCCAGCGGAAGTGCCAAGAAATACTACCAGGATTGCTCTTTCGGTCAGTACAATCCCGAGTTTACCGTGGTCGGGCCGGTTACCGTGTCGCACAATTACGCATATTATGGAGCGAATGATTCGAGTGGAGATGACTCACTTCCCGAGGAGATGATTGCAGAAGCGTGCCAACTGGTGGACAATCAGGTGGATTTCTCCCTATTCGACAACAACCACGATGGCGACATCGACTTTGTATATGTCTTCTACGCAGGCTTTCAGGAGTCGGATGGTGCGGGCGCTAACTACATTTGGCCGCACAGTTATGCGCTTGAGAATTATTACTACCGCATACATCCTGCCGTGATGCTCGATGGCAAGCGTTTGAACAGCTATGCCTGCTCGGGTGAGATTGAATACTACTCCGAGACGCACGATGGTATTGGCACATTCTGCCATGAGTTCGGCCATGTGCTGGGTCTGCGCGACCACTACAACACCGAAGGCGGCACTAACAAGACCTTGGGTTACTGGGATGCCATGGATGCAGGTCCGTACAACAACGAGGGCAATACCCCGCCTTTGTTCTCGGCTTACGAGCAATTCTTCCTGGGATGGCTCACACCTGTGGTCATCTCCGACACCGGCAGCTACTCGCTCAATGCCCTTACGCAGGAACAGACTGCCTATCTCATCTGCTCCGGCGGTACACACAACCTCGTGGGCAACGACCCCAACCCCACTACGTTCTACATGCTGGAGAATCGACAGCAGGACGGATGGGATGCCTACCTGCCCGGACACGGATTGCTCCTCACCAAGATTCAGTACAATTTCACCAAATGGGAATACAACGAGGTGAACAACGTTGCGTCATCCATGGGCTACGACCTCATCGAGGCAGACGGCATCGCTCCTTCGTACAGCGAATATTTAACCAACGATAAATACTACGGCAAGGCCGGAGATGTGTTCCCCACAGGCGCGACCTACCACAATGGTATCCAGGGCTACCCTATTCAGGATATTGCCGAACAAAACGGAGTCATCACTTTCCGGATAGGCAACGGAGGTGGTTCGTCCGGATCGGGCAACTGCGACAACTACAGTTGGACAGCCACGCGTTCGCTCTCTGCAGGCGATGTGATACTGGGCGATTACACCTGGACCATCACGGCTCCCGATGGGGCGTACTTTGGCTACGAGGGCTCGTCAAATCAACGCGGAGCACAGTTTGGTTCGGGCAAGAAACCGATTCAGAACCTCTCGCTCACCACAAACGAGGTAGTTAGTTGCCTTATCTCCTCCGTCACCGTTACTGCTGCCATGGCAAGTGGCGGAGACAGCAAACTCAGCCTCTACATCAACGGCACACAAGTAGGCACGGAGCAGGCCCTCACTACCACTTCCACGCAATATACGTTCCAGAATGTGGATGACCTGGTCGGCCAACTCGAGATTCGAATCGCCAACACCCAGAAGGCCGCGTATATCAAGCAAATCGAGATTAGCCAAACCGGCGCTACCACCGACATCCGGAATACTGAGGAGCAATCCCCGACGCGCAAGATCATCCGCAACGGAGAACTGCTTATCCTCCGTGACGACGCCACCTACGACATCCTCGGCAGACGCGTTCACTAAGACTACACGCGCTACAAGAAGATTTACATAGCAGTAATCAGCGAGAAAAGTATGTTTTTGGCAGAAAAAATGCACTTTTCTCGCATTTTTATCTCAAAATTCTTGCACAATTCAAAAAAAAGCAGTAACTTTGCACCCGCTTTTGAAATCACGCGGTGTTCTTCCTGATCGCTGCGTGAGGGAAATTGAGCGTTAACGCATGGGTAAAACGAACAACATATTGCTTAATCTGAATACAACTCCACTGGGGCAACACGTGCAGGAGTACGCATTGGACGATGCTTTTTTTGCGAGCCTCGAGCAAGACGAGATCCTGGGCGGACAGTGCAAAGCAAGTGTTGAGATGAACGTTCGCGAGGCCTCCACTACCCTACGCCTCCACATCACCGGCACGGTGAAAGTGACTTGCGACCGCTGTCTCGACCCGATGGAAGTTCAGTTGAACCCAATCGAAGACCAGGTGGTGCTGAAGTTGGCTCCCGAAGCGGGAGAAGACGACAACGCGATTTACGTGGCAGAGGCCCAGCCGGTTTTCGATTTAGGTTGGCTGATGTACGAACTGATTGCAGTCAGTCTGCCGGTAGTTCACAGCCACGCTGAAGGCGAGTGCAACCCTCAAATGGAAGCAATCCTAAACGAACTGAAAGTTTAGAAACAATACGTGTAGCGAATACACAAACGAATAGAAAAACAAAACAACTATTAACAATTAAAAACAATTATGGCACATCCTAAAAGAAGACAATCGCACACTCGTACTGCGAAGCGTCGTACGCATGATGTAGCAGTAATGCCGACTTTGGCAGTCTGCCCTAACTGTGGCGCGCACTACATCTACCACACTGTTTGTGGTTCTTGCGGTTACTATCGCGGTAAACTTGCTATTGAACAGGCTGCTGAAGCTTAACATAGCACGTACAAGAATGATGCAATAAGCGCATATGGCCTTGAGTGAATAGTATCACTCAGGGCATTTGCACTTAATCTAAAACCTTAAAGTACAAAAAAGATGGACTACAACAATTCAAACCCGGAAGGAACGCCCAACTCTAACCGCCGTCCTCGTCAACGATTCCACACGAGCCAACCCAGCGGCCGTTATGAGCGCGCAACCTATAACCCTTCTGCGCAGAGTGCTGCTCCGCGCGCAGAGCGACCTTTCTCTGCCCGTCCGGACAAACCCTTTACTCCGCGCAGCGAACGTCCCTACACTCCTCAAGAGTCTTCCCCTCGTCCACGATTTGGCGAGAACCGCGAAGGCTTTGTTTCTCGTCCGCGCTTTGACCACACACGCGAATCTGTTTTCGAACAGCGTCCGCGTCGAACCGATGCTCACGCGCGTACGCACGCAGTAAATAATAATGTCCGCCAACCCTGGAACGGCGGCAAACCTCAGCAAGGCGAAGGCGGTTTCAGCCGTCGTCCCGCTATGAACAAACAGCGCCAACGCAGCGCCACTCCCAATGCCAAGTATTCGCCGAAGAAACGCATGGAGTATGAAGAGAAATACGAAGACCCGACGAAGCCTATTCGTTTGAACAAATTCCTCGCCAACGCAGGCATTTGCTCGCGTCGTGAGGCCGACGATTTCATTCAGGCAGGCGTGGTTACCGTAAATGGTCAAGTAGTAAGCGAACTCGGTGCCAAGGTTCTTCCGACTGACGTCATCAAGTTCCACGACCAGACAGTACGCCGCGAGAAAAAAGTGTACGTGCTGCTCAACAAACCCAAGAACTGCGTTACCACTACCGATGATCCGCAAGAACGTCACAAAGTGACAGACCTGGTGAAAAACGCATGTAGTGAGCGCATCTACCCCGTTGGACGCCTTGACCGCAACACCACCGGTGTGCTGCTTCTGACCAACGATGGTGACCTGGCAGCCAAACTGACGCATCCCAAGTACGGCAAGAAGAAGATCTACGCCGCCACTTTGGACAACGACTTGAGCGAAGAAGCTTACAACGAGATTATGTCCGGCATTACGCTTGATGACGAAGTGATTATTCCTGATGCACTGGCTTTCCCGAAAGAGGATGACCGCAAGCATATCGGTATTCAGATTCACTCCGGCCAGAACCGCGTAGTTCGCCGCATCTTCGAGAAAGTGGGGTACAAAGTGCTTGCACTTGACCGTGTCAGCTTTGCCGGCTTGACCAAGAAAAACGTACCACGCGGCAAGTACCGTTTCCTCACGCAAGAAGAGGTGAACATGCTGCTTATGGGCGCATTCGAATAAAATTTACGCTTGTTTATGCGCAAATGTTGAAAACTCCAAAAAAAGGTAAGGACTGCTCACTCGGGCAGCCCTTACTGTTTGTAAATACCGGTTTCTGACATCAGGCGCTTCCGCACTAACAAAACCCCTACTCCGCCTAAAGACACCTACTCTTCGTCCGGATAACTCTCGCGCAGAATGCCGTGACGGTAGGCATATAGCAGTTTCTTCAGGTTACGTACCTGGTCCTCCAGTTGTTTGCCAATATCCGTCTCGCGCACCAGCATCCGATGATTGCTGAAATCCTGTAGTTGTACTTGCGAATGGATATCCGCTCCGCTTGCCACAGCTTCTTCAAGGCTGTCAAAGTGCTTATGCTCAACCAGTTGCATGCCATGGCTGTTGTAGATTAGCGTGTACCCCGCTATGCCCGTCTGCGCCTGATAAGGTTTGCTGAAACCGCCGTCAATCACCAGCCTCATACCCTCGGCACGTACAGGACTCTCGCCCTTGAGCGTATGCACGGGGGTGTGCCCGTTGATGATCTTGCCCGTTGCGGGGTCCAGCCCGAATTCCCGCAGGATCTTCTCGCAGGTAGGACGCTGATTGGCCAACTCATAATAGGCGCCCTTCTGTTCTTTCCCCAACTCCTTATCGGCGAGGAAATAGCGCTCAAAGGTGGTCATCTTGTCTTTGTTGTACAGCGGCGAGTATGGTCCGCACCACAGATACCACATGTAGTCCAGTTCCTCAGAAGGCCTGTACAGATGAGTCGTGCAGAAGTCGTCAGCATGATTTTCGCCATAGTAGGCCTCGCGGATGACCTCGTCGGTGCGCTCCATCAGCGCTTTGCCTTTCACGCGCTTTCCGCACACCTCCACTTCTGTGAACGAACCATCAGCATTCATCGGGATTGCCGCATGATAGAGCAGACAATGGTTGGTCACCAGATGCAGACTGCCGTGCTGATACAGGCAACGCAGGTGCTTTTGCAGACGTTTGGAACGGCGGAACGAGTGCAGCAACTGTTCCATCAGCGCAAACTCATCCTCCGAAAGTTCATACGGCTGCTTCGGGTCAATAGTCGGGAAATGTGTGTCCAGCAGCGGGTATGTCTTGCCATCCAGTGTAATCGTTCCGTTCTGATAATCAATCTTATCAAGCAGCAACCTATCTTCCATGTGGTACTCCGGATGATGCAGGATAGTCTGTCCCTCCAGTTTGAACTGCAGGATAGCTATCGCCTTGTGCATCTTGGCCATGAGTCCCGCCGAGCGCTTCAGCCGCACGTTGTTCTCCAGATCCTTGGTCTGGAACTGCGTACACGGGTCGTTGCCGTAATGGTCGATGGCAAACGTAGCCAGCGGCAGCAGGTTGATGCCGTAGTCCTCTTCCAGCGTCTCCACGTTGGCGTAGCGGATAGAGACTCGCAGTACTGTAGCAATGAGCGCCAAGTTGCCCGCTGCTGCACCCATCCACTCGATATCGTGATTTCCCCATTGCAGGTCGAAATCATGGTAGGCGCACAAGTGCTCCATGATACGCGGCGCACCGGGTCCACGGTCAAAGATATCTCCCACGATATGCAGTTTGTCTATCACCAGGTGGTGAATCAGGTGACAAAATGCTTTGAGCAAATCTTCGGCTTTGCCGATACGTATGATAGAGTTGATAATGGCTTGGTAATAAACTTGTCTGTCAGGCTCGGCTTTGCTCTCGTGGAGCAACTCCTCTATGATATAGGCAAACTCCTTGGGCAGACGCTTGCGTACCTTCGAGCGCGTATATTTAACGGTGACGGCACGCGTCACTTCCACCACTTGCATGAGGCGACGTTTGTACAATTCGTGCATCAACTCACCTTTGGTTTGATGGCAGTACTCCAGCCTCTCCTCGGGATAGTAAATCATAGCGCAAAGCGCACGTTTCTCTTCCTCAGACAACGAATCACCGTAGATGTCATCCACTTTTCGGCGGATCACTCCGGATGCATTTTTAATCACGTGCAAGAATGCCGCATCAGCTCCGTGCAAATCACTCAGGAAATGCTCCGTACCTTTAGGCATGGAAAGGATTGCCTCAAGATTTACTATCTCGGAAGCCACAGCCGCCTCATTAGGATATTTTTCACTAAGAAGTCGTAAGTATCGTTTGTCTTGTCGTTTGATTATCATGGTAATTCGTTTGTGACGTGAGTGAGAATTACTGCAGGAACATGTTGTATTGCTTCTCCCAGCCAATAGAAGTGCGTGGCCCGTGTCCGGGAAAAACCACCAGTTCGTCGGGCAAGGTAAACAAGCAGGTACGAATACTCTGCAGCTCCGTAATCATGTTGCCGCCTTCGTGATCGGTGCGTCCTACGGAGCCGCGAAATAGCGTATCTCCGGAAAACAAAGCCGTTTCGCCGTCTTCTTCGAACAAATAACACACTCCACCGGGAGTATGGCCGGGGGTATGAATGGCGCGGCAATGCAGCGGTTTCAGGTCGTATTCCGCCAAAGGATGGTACTCCAAAAACGGTTCGCCCGGGTAGTCCATGCCTGTCAAACGACGAAGCATTTCCACCTGATCTTCAAAGATAAACGCGTCCTCCTGCGCCAAGACAGGACGAAGTCCGTAGGTCTGCCAAATGAAACGCACGCCGAAGCAATGGTCGAAATGACCGTGCGTCAGCAAATGGGCTACAGGTGTCAGTCCGTTATCACGAATATAGTCACTAACTCGCTGTTTTTCTGACTGAAAGACAGCACCGCAATCGATGATTACGGCACGCTTGTCAGCGAAACTCACCACGTAGGTGTTTTCCTCCAGCGGATTATTGGGCATCCTGTGAATTTTCATAACCTGAATCTGAACGAAAACGATAACGAAAACGAAAACTTGCGACCTTTGACTTTCGACCTTTGACTTTTGACTTTTGACCTTTGACCTTTACAGCGGCATGTAAATGACCTTTTTCGTTTTGAAGAACTCCTCGTCAAACCAGTCGGAGATGCTGATTACCTCAGCGGTGTTGCGGAACGGATACACTTCGGATTGGAGTTCCCCGCCCTTCAGCACAATCAGGCCATTCGGAAGGGCGTTGTGCTGCTGATGACTGATGTTTTTGAGGACCAGTTTCCTCAAGTCGCCCAAGGGCATTACTGCACGGCTGACGATGAAGTCGTACTGGCCTTTTTCTTCCTCCGCACGCAGTTGTTTGCACGTAACATTTGGCAACCCGACAGCCCCGGCTATTTCCTGAGCGACGCGAATCTTTTTTCCGATAGAGTCAATCAGCGTGAACCGAACTTCGGGAAACATGATTGCCAACGGAATACCGGGGAACCCGCCTCCCGTTCCCACATCCAGCACCTCCGTTCCGGGTTGAAACTGGAGGAACTTGGCGATAGCCAGCGAATGCAGGATATGATGCTCGTACAGATTGTCGATATCCTTGCGGCTGATTACATTGATCTTGGCGTTCCACTCGGGATACAAGATCCCAAGAGCAGCGAACTGCTGCTCCTGGGTTTCTGTAAGACGAAAATATTTTGTCAACAGCTTCATGCTTGTCTCATGATGTACGCAAGCCGTTCGAAGAATATATAGATGTTTTACTCCTCGGGGGCCATGTTGGTGAAGACGTTTTGCACGTCCTCGTCCTCCTCAATCTTATCGATGAGTTTCTGTACACCTTCACGCTCTTCGGGAGTCACCTCTTTGAGGTCGTTCGGGATACGTACAAACTCGGCCGACTTGATTTCGAAACCATTCTCTTCCAGGTACTTCTGGATGTCGGAGTAGCTCTCGAAAGCACCATAGATGATGATGTTGTTCTCGTCATCCACGCCCAGTTCATCTACTCCGAAGTCGATGAGTTCGAGCTCCAGTTCGTCCATATCCACGCCCTCTTTCGGAGCACAAGTGAACACGCACTTGCGGTCGAACAAGAACTGCAGGCTGCCCTGTGTGCCCAGGTTGCCTCCGTGTTTGGTGAAATACGAACGGATATTGGCTACGGTACGCATATTGTTGTCCGTGGCAGTCTCCACGAAAATGGCGATACCATGCGGTCCGTATCCTTCGTAGTTGATTTCTTTGTAACCCTCAGTAGATTTGTCAGTCGCTTTCTTGATTGCGCGCTCGATGTTCTCCTTGGGCATGTTTTCGTCCTTGGCCTGCTTGATCAGCACACGCAGACGCGGGTTGCCATCCGGGTCCGGACCTCCGGCACGAACGGCGATAGTGATTTCTTTACCAATTTTTGTGAATGTGCGGGCCATGTGCCCCCAACGTGCCAATTTAGTGGCTTTGCGATATTCAAATGCGCGTCCCATTGTATATAATGTATTAAAATTTCCAAATTTGGTGCAAAGTTACACAAAAAATCCCATATATGCAAATTTTTTTACGAAAAATACGCAAGATATTTGGCCAATTCGATTTTTTTTTGTATCTTCGCACTCGATTTCGATTTTAACGGCAACGAGAATGGGAAAAAACTGGTTAAGATATAGCATTTTATTGGTGTGGGTTTGCTGCTTGATGCAACCCGTTTTTTGTGCGGAAGAAGAGGTGTTACCAGTGATAGAGATGTCTGCTGACCGCGTCACTATTTACCCGCAACGAATGGAGCTGAACGGGGAGGAAACGTTGTTAGATATCCTGCAGCTCTACCCTGCTATCCTGACCAATGCGTACGACAACTGGCTTGACAATTGGGAAATACGTATCGACAACGGTCCTTACGGGGGCGACATGCGGGTGCTGCTGAACGAGATGAAGGCCTCGCGCATCAAGAGAGTGCAGATTAGCGACGCTCCGGGTGTGGCGAAAGGAACAGTCGGCACAATGCGTGTGTTGGACGTGTTCTTAATGCCACTGGAACAGGGCGCTCACGGAACCATTAGCGCCGAATTGTCGCAAAACGTCAGCACAACTTCGTTTGCCGAACTGCGCTACGGCTCGGAAAACACGGATATTTTGGCTAACGCTTCCTATAGTTTTGTTCCCCTCCATCCGTACGACAACCACAAGCAATTCAGCAATTT
>ONXE01000194.1 GCA_900321775.1 uncultured Bacteroidales bacterium | reverse complement strand
ACAACTACCGCCATTTCTGGAGCGCGCCATCTCTATTGCTTCCACTCCTGAGCAGAAAGATATGCTACTGCTGAGCACCCTTTCTGCCGTCAGTTATGCTATGCCGCATGTTCGGTTTCTGTATGGGGATCCGATGCGGGACTATTTTGTCAACCTGATGGTGGCAGTGATTGCTCCTGCGGCGAGCGGAAAGGGCGTGCTTTCCTATTCGGAGAAGTTGCTGGAGCCTATAGACGACTACCTTCGTAGCCGCGGCAAGCAGGCTATCTTCTCCGCTGACGCGTCTTCGCGTGCCTTTTTTGACATCCTTGAGGAGAACAACAGCACGGGGTTCATCCTTGAGACCGAGATAGACGAACTGGCCAACACCTGGAAGCAGAAGAACAACAACTACTCCACTCTACTGCGCAAGTCGTTTGAGCACGAGACGCTGCGCGTTGCGCGTATGGCCGGACCCAAAGGTACAATGAACAAAGAGATCCGGCAGCCGCATATCAGCATGATTATCTCCGGCACGCCCAAGCAGCTTGCGCCGCTGATGGGCACTGGTGAAAACGGACTGGCCAGCCGGTTTATGGCCTATATTATCAAGCGTGCGCCGGAGTTCAATATGAATGTGTATGTGTCCGACGAACGCGAGGCCGAGCATGCAGATAATCCGGTCTTTGAGCAGTTGGGGCAGGAACTGTTGGAGCGTTGGAAGTACCTCTCCGGCCTGAGCAGGAACATCTACTGGAAACTCAGCCCGGAACAATGGCAACAACTGGGCGAGTTCTTCGAGGCGCACCACGCTTTGCGCGACATTTTCTCCTATGCTCCCGAGGCCTATGCCGCCATGGTGAAGCGTTTCTCTGTTTCGATTCAGCGCATCGGAGCCATCCTTGCCGCGCTGCGTTTGGACCCGGAAGCCGCAGCTCCCGATAAGATGTACTGCTGTGAAGAGGATTTCAAGACATTAGTTACTCTTGCGGACACTCTTATTTATCACTCCGCGGCGATGGTGAATATGCTTAACGAACCCCATACTCCCGAGTCTGCCGAGCCCATCCACCGCAATACCAAAGCTGCCGGATTGTTTGATTTACTGCCGGATAGGTTCACCACAGCAGAAGCAGTGGAAATTGGTAAAGAACTGGAGTTAAAAGAAGTTACAGTGAAAACCCGTTTGGTAGAATGGGTCAAGGAAAAACGGTTGAAACGCCCCAAAATTGGGCAATATATCAAAGTATATCCTTAAATATACGCAACTCATATACGGAGTAACCATAGTTGATTGAAAAATAAACACTTACAATCCAAGCGTATATCAAACGCGTATATTTAACGATATACAACATACAAGCATGAAACGTCTCCTCTACATACTCCTCTCTCTTGCCCTTGCAGCGATTGCCGCCATCATCGTCTGCAACATCCTCGTTGTGCGCAGCGCCGAAGGGCGGATGTACGATGACGTCGAAAGTATTCCGTACAACAAGGTCGGCCTTGTCCTCGGCACGAGCAAATACAACCGCTACGGCGCAATCAACGCCTTCTATGTCCGCCGACTCAATGCCTGCGTCAGCCTCTACCGGGCCGGCAAAATCGACCACATCCTCATCAGCGGCGACAACTCCTACAAGGCCTACGACGAACCCACGTGGATGATGCAGGACCTCGTGGCACAAGGTATCCCCGAAGAGGTCATCCACCTCGACTACGCCGGCTTCCGCACGCTCGACTCCATGGTCCGCGCCAAGGAAGTGTTCGGCCTCAACAGCTTCACCGTCATCTCCCAAAAGTTCCACAACGAGCGCGCCCTCTACATCACTCAGAGGAAGGGCATCGACGCCATTGCTTTCAACGCCGAAGATGTTCCTGTCCGCAGTTGGCAGATTCGCATGATTGTGCGCGAATGGCTCGCCCGCGTCAATGCCTTCCTCGACATCCTCATCACCCGCCAACCCCACTTCCTCGGCGAACAAATCCCCATCGAGTAATCACAATTTAGCACTTTTTTCACTTTTTTCTTGCACAATTCAGAAAAAAGCACTACCTTTGCAGAGGGTTTTTTATATTAACATCCAAATATGGAAAGCAAGAAAGGAGAAATCATTATCTATCAGACCGAGGACGCAAGAATTGACGTTCGTCTGGAAAATGAAAACATCTGGCTGACACGCCAGCAATTAGCCGTGCTATTTGGACGTGATTACAAAACCATTAGCAAACACATTAATAATGCCCTTAAGGAAGAATTGGCAGGTCTAGTGGTTGTCGCAAAATTTGCGAATACCACTCAACATGGTGCCATTGAGGGGAAAACTCAGACTCACGAGCTGGAGTATTTCAACCTGGAAATGGTGACCTCCATTGGTTATAGAGTGAAGAGCCCTCGAGGTGTACAGTTCCGCCAATGGGCAAACCGTATTCTAAAAGAATACCTCGTCAATGGCTATGCCGTCAATGAGCGCATGCGCAAAGAACAAATCAGCGAACTGCGTCAACTCGTCGGCATGCTTGGGCGAACCATTCAAAACCAGACCGTTCTCTCTACGGACGAGACCAACGCTTTGTTCAATGTCGTCACCGACTACACCTACGCCCTCGACACCCTCGACAACTACGATTATCAGCGACTCGCAATAAGTGACACCGAGAGCCACGAACGTTTTCACGCCACCTACGAGAACGCCATGGAAGCGATCAATGCACTCAAAGAAAAGTTCGGTGAGAGTTGGCTTTTTGGCAACGAGAAAGATGACTCCTTCAAGAGCAGCATCGGCCAAATCTATCAGACCTTCGGAGGTAAAGAACTCTATCCAAGCGTCGAAGAAAAAGCCGCCATGCTCCTCTATCTCGTCACCATATGGACCGCAATGGCATTCTCTATACCCCGGACGGACACAAGCGCATCGCAGACAACACGCTCGTCGCCCTCACTCTCATGATTGCCGAAAGCCGGACTGAAGAAAAAGACGTGATGGTTAAAGTCGTTGTCAATCTTATCAACAAGAACAACTAATCTCATGAAACGATTCATCTACATATCGTGGATAATACCGCTGCTTTTTGCAGCATGTACATCCCAACCGATGAAAAAACCGTATTATAGGTATAGTATAGGACTCGGAATCTTGACGATTGATAATCCCGTGTATGTTTGGTATAGCGGGAGGGGATCCGATTCCAATGTAGATAGTTACGTGTGTCCTGATAGTGCTCTTTGCCATAGTACTGAACCTGGTTGGGAAGAGCGAGAGGATGTCTATCCTTTTGTGTGTTTTGGAGAATTGCGAAACGAATTGTATTCTGAGGAAAGCGAAAGATTGGCAACAGATGAATATGCCTCTACATTTTATACAAGTCCGTTGCAAAAATTGTTCATTTGGCCACATTTTGCTTACGAAATAACGGACGAAAGCACATTTCAAAGCATAGAACATGAAGGATATGAAATATGTTATGAAAAGTTCTATTATGGGCTCAATAAGTTTGATTGTTTTTTACAATCTGTAGACGGACGTTGGTATGACCCTTCCGATCCTGAAGGAATCAATCCTGATGCTGATCAATTCAATGCACTCTCTTTTTCTCCCAAATACAGAATTGCAGTGAAAGACCATTATACGTTTCTTCAGATGATAAAATTGAGTAAGATATATAAAAAACGAATGCAAGAAGCTGAAGAATACAAACCCGAACAGTAATCAATTTATCCTTACCTCAACTATCGCTCCACTACGTTCCGCGAGGGTCGAGACTACTTCGTGATTCTTCGACCCGGAGCATCTCCCCATCGGATTGGGGAGAGCGGCTTCCGCCTAGAGGGGTATTTCTCCCACAAACATTCTGACTCCCCACCATCTGCAATCATTCTATTCCCTCGAAAAGTTCACTTTCGGACAATTTTCATTTTAACTATTCACACAAAACAAGCGGCGAAGCCCCCAAGCTCCGCCGCTTTATCATTTTAACTTACTTGTCATCGTAATGACCAAAAGCCGTGATAACCAAAACCACAACTTCAGTTTCGAAGATGCGATATACCAATCGATGCTTTTTGCTGATTTGCCTCGACCAACGTCCTTCCGGTTTTCCTTTCAAGGGCTCTGGATGCCCCGTTCCCGTCTTTGGATGCTCTTTTAACTCTCCTATAAAAATGTTGACTTTTTTATAGGCAACAGGATCGTCTTTCTTCAGCTTGGCAATATCTAACAGAGCCTGAGCCTGATATTCAATCTCATACATAGCCCAAACGAATTAGCATTTCGTCCAAAGTCTCACCAGGTAGCATTTTATATTTCGGACCTTTCTCCGCTTCATCTATCCGGGCAAAAAACTCCTCCTTGCTCATGCGTGTTGGATCTTCTTTCATTTGTTTGGCTAAACGACGAACATACTTGACCACTTTCTCATACATGGTTTCGTCCTCAGCTATGACGCTCAGGTTTCTGTATAATTCCGCATTGGCTTGTAGAACAGTCATAAATACCTCCTTTCTCTCATTTCACGCTGCAAAGTTACAACTTTTTTTTGGCTTATGCAAGAAAAACGCCATTTTTCACTCCAAAAAACTACTTTTTAGTCCTGTTACCTTCCAAAATCGCACTAAAACTCTCCATTTTCCGCCCCAAAACTTGCACAATTCAGAAAAAAGGAAATTCTATGAAGATGAAAACGAACGACCCCAATATGGATTTTCTCCAGACTCTCGCCGAGTACCATCGGTTGGGAATAGTTGAGCAGATTGACTACAAGAAGTTCTACTTGTACTCTATAATCACGCACTCAACCGCTATTGAGGGTAGTACCGTTACGGAGATAGAGAACCAGTTGCTTTTTGACGAAGGCATCACAGCTCCCGGCCGTACGCTGCAGGAGCAGATGATGAACCTCGACCTGAAAGCGGCCTACGATGAGGCGCAACGCCTTGCAACTAAGCACGCCGACTATAGTGTGGAGTTACTTTGCAGCCTGTCCGCTTTGGTCATGAAGAATACCGGAAGTACGTACAACACGCCTCTCGGAGCGTTCTCTGCCGCTAACGGCGATTTGCGTTTGGTCAATGTCACTGCAGGCTTTGGCGGACGCTCTTATCTGGCGTATCAAAAAGTGCCTCAGGCTCTGCAGGACTTCTGTTGTTGGCTCAACAGCGAGCGCAAAAACTTGAGATCGGAAGATATCCTCTCCGCCTACAACCTCTCTTTTATAGCGCATTACCGTCTCGTCAGCATTCACCCCTGGGCGGACGGCAACGGACGTATGTCTCGCCTCGTGATGAATATGCTACAATGGGAGTTCGGCCTCGTTCCTGTGAAAGTTCTCAAGGAACAAAAAGCCGAGTATATCCAAGCCCTGAACGACTCGCGCAACCAAGCGGACGAAACAGTCTTCCCCTCTGTCATGCTTCGCTTGCATCACCAAAACCTTCAAGCTGAAATCCACGCTTTCGTGACATCGCTTGATGGCGAAAATGTCACGAAAGAAACAACGGATAAACAAACTGAAAGACAACGCATTCTAATGAGGATCATAAAAGAGAATCCACAAGAATCTATTCCCGAAATGTCACGAAAGACAGCAGTCACTGAGCGCACCATCAAACGTGACTTGCAACTGTTGCAACAGCGAGGCCTTGTCGAACGTGTTGGTGGACGTAAAGAAGGCCACTGGGAAGTAATCGTATAGTTGCGTCACTACCTGATGCATAGAAATAATAATCAACTTGTCATATGAGAAAATTTGTGTTGATAGTATTCGTAATGGTGCTTTTTGCACCTGGTACAGCCGATGCGAAAAAGAAAAACCGAGCAAAAACGTTCGAAAACCTACCATATTCTCTCACTGAGATGGCCGCAAAGAACGATAGTATCATTCATGAAGGCTACAGTCTTTATCTAAAAGAGAAACTCGCGTGGACGGCAGAGGATATGTTTTTTGCTGAATGCAACAGAAAAGAGATTGTCCAAGGTTCTCTTATTTCCGGAATTTTCCCCGACTTCAGCTGTATATTCTATAACCTGAAAACACGTCAATGCATTTTTGAGGTGAAGATGAATGTGGAGAAGGGCGAAGCGTTTGGAATAGATAGCATTCGGGTTCTTACAGATATGGAGTTGGATAAAATTAATCTACAAAGCAGGCTCTATAACGCGGTGTACAGTTTAGACGTAGAAATTAACGAGCCTCCCCAAGGATGTAGTTTCAACTTTGATTGGATTCGCATAGACGAGAATCTGTTTCGTGTGTTTGTAATAATGGGATGCGAAACCCCTCATGTTATTCCTTGGGGGAACGACCTCTCTTACGACTGTGACTCACTTGGAAATGTACTCAATGTGCGCAAATATCATCATTCTTCAATTCTTATACCAACTGACATAAAAGGTGAGAAAGTTCGCCAAGTCTTTCATTCGCATACAGACCTGCATCCTCTTATTTCCTCTACCGATATCGCAATTTTTCTTCTCTATGGTGAGGAACTGGAGGGGTTCAGGGTGCTGAACAATGGTATATATTACTGTTACGATAAGAAATCAAATAGCATTTCTATTATAACCCCTTGATGTCAATAGACATGGTTCACGCAAGTGCCCTGCAACACACAATCACTACATGAAACGCCTCCGCCACACCCTCTGCAATCACCCCAATCCTCGAAAAGTTCACTTTCAGACTCTCAATTACAAAAAAAAGCACCTACAACCGTCTTTTTCTCCCTAAACTCTTGCACATCTCAAAAAAAAGCAGTACCTTTGCACCCAGAACCAAACAATAGCATCATGAAAAAGGAAGACATACTTGCTCTATTCAAAAGTTATGAAGAAGCAGCCTGCACCGTTGAGCAGACCGAATGTTGGAGTGCCAGGGAATTGAGTTCTCTGTTGGGCTATCAGCAGTGGCGCAATTTTGTCAACGTAATTGACAAAGCCAAAGAAGCCTGTGTCAACGCTGGCCAGTCAGTGTCAGACCATTTTGTCGACGTCAGCAAAATGGTCCAGTTGGGCTCTGGCTCTGAACGTGAAATCGAAGACATCATGCTTACACGGTATGCTTGCTACCTTATTGCTCAGAACGGCGACCCACGCAAGCCGCAGATAGCTTTTGCACAGACCTATTTTGCTGTGCAGACGCGCCGCGCGGAACTGGTGGAACAACGCATGTTGGAGGTGGAGCGCGTTCAGGCGCGAGCCAAACTACAGGAAACCGAGAAACGGTTGTCCGGCATCCTGTACGAGCGAGGCGTCAACGACCAAACGTTTGCAGCCATACGCTCTAAAGGCGATCAGGCTCTTTTCCGTCTAAACACAAATATGATGAAGCATCGTTTAGGTGTTCCGCAAGGTCGTCCTCTTGCCGATTTTCTTCCTACAATCAGCATCAAGGCCAAGGATTTCGCGGCAGAAATGACAAGCGTCAATGTGCAATCGAAGAACCTCATGGGTGAGTTTTCCATCACGCGGGAGCATGTGGAAAATAATGCTGCTGTCAGACGTATGCTAACCGAACGAGGCATCGTGCCCGAAAATCTTCCACCGGCAGAAGATGTCAAAAAAGTAGAGCGTCGTCTCAATAGCGAAGAAAAGAAAATGCTCAAAAACAAAAAATGAGAGCCGCATGAAACGCCTCTTCCTCATATTCCTCTGCTTGCTCCCGCTGCTGGCGGCCCAAGCAGACACCATTGCCCACGAACAAGGTATGCCACTCTTCATTGTGGATGGCAAAGTCGGTGTGAGCAAGAATGATATT
>ONXE01000008.1 GCA_900321775.1 uncultured Bacteroidales bacterium | reverse complement strand
GCCACCAGACTCATTCTTTTCATTACAGAAGCTTTGCTTCCTTCGATTGTTTGATCCGTTTTCATAACTCAAAAATTTAAAATTAAACACACACATCAACCATTTTGCAAAACCCGTGCCAAACTCGTTTGCACCCACATTCTGCTTTCCGGAGGGTGATGCCGAACGAGCGTTTCGAAAGTATGGGACTTGAGTAAATCCTTTCGAAGTTCGTCACCCGCAAGGGGTATAATCTGCTACGTGTGCGTTGCCAAAAAAGCACGTTCTGCTACGCCGTGCAAATTTTTCTTGCTTTTTATTTGCGTATTCCAAAAAAAATCAGTAACTTTGCAGCCGATTTAGGATAATATGGAGAAAAAGTCGTTTTTGGAAGAACTGAATAGTGCTCAGCAAGAGGCTGTGTTGTACAACGAAGGTCCGCATTTGGTAGTAGCAGGTGCGGGCTCGGGTAAGACCCGTGTGCTGACGTATAAAGTGGCATACCTGCTTTCACAAGGTGTGCCGCCGAGCAGTGTGCTGGCTTTGACGTTCACCAACAAAGCCGCGCGTGAGATGAAAGAGCGAATCGGCAAATTGGTGGGCGAGAAGGAGGCACGCTATGTATGGATGGGCACGTTTCACAGCATATGCGCACGTATTCTGAGGCAGGAGCACGAGGCAATAGGCTATCCTCACGACTATACCATATACGACACGCCTGACTCGAAATCCACACTGAAGCAGATTGTCAAGGACCTGGGTGAGGACGAGAAGATATACAAGCCGGGAGACCTGCTGGGCATCATCAGCGAAGCTAAAAACAACATGATAGACGAGGGCGAGTATGCCCGAACAAAGGAGTTCCTGGAGCGAGACAGGCGTCAACGTCACTACCGTATGGCAGAGATATATCGTGTGTACCAGCAACGCCTGCGCACAGCAGCAGCCATGGATTTCGATGACTTGCTGTTCAACATGAATCGTCTGTTAGAGAACCGACCCGACATCTGTGCCAAGTATCAGGACCTGTTTCACTATATCCTGGTGGACGAGTATCAGGACACCAACTACGCGCAATACCTGATAGTCAGGCGCTTGGCCGAGCCACAGAAGAACATATGTGTGGTAGGCGATGACGCGCAGTCGATATATGGGTTCCGTGGGGCTGACATCCGCAATATCCTGATGTTCCAGAGTCAGTATCAGGGTTGTCCTATCTTCAAACTGGAGCGTAACTACCGTTCAACACAGAACATCACCAATGCGGCCAACTCGCTGATTCACCACAACCGTAATCAGATTCGCAAGGACGTGTACAGCGAGAATGGTGCGGGCGAGCCGGTACATATCTCGTCATATGGCAGCGACCGCGAGGAGGCCACGGGTATAGTGCAAGGCATACGCAAATGCCATAAAAAAGGTTGGTCATATAACGACATAGCTGTGCTGTATCGCACCAACGCACAGTCGCGCGTCATAGAAGACGAACTGAGAGGGAGTAATATCCCCTACTCGATCTATGGCGGGCTGTCGTTCTACCAACGCCGCGAGATCAAGGACGCGTTGGCCTTTTTCCGCTTGGCAGTTAACCCACAAGACAATGAGGCCTTGAGCCGCGCTGTGGGGATAGCCAAGGGCATTGGCGAGACTACTATGAAACGTATTCGTGATGCAGCCAACACGCACGCCGTAAGTTATTTGGAGGTTATACTCCACCCCGCACAATACGAATTGGCCTGCTCAGCCGCCACTATCAAGCGAATCGGAGCGTTTGCCGAGCAACTGGCCATGAACGAACAACTGGCAGGTCAAATGGACGCGTATGCCTTTGCCGAGGACGTGATGAACCGTAGCGGAGTGATGTCACAAGCCATTATGGACAACACGGCCGAGGGGCAGGAACGCAAGGAAAACCTCCGCGAGTTGCAGTCAGCCATCCACGAGTACGTGGAACTGAATAGCGAGAACGGGCATGTGCCCACTATTCACGAGTTTCTCTCCGAGGTAGCATTGTTGACTGATCAGGACCAACGTCTGCCGGACGATGCTCCACGGGTGAACCTGATGACTATACATGCCGCCAAAGGTCTGGAGTTTGCCGTAGTCTTCATTGCAGGACTGGAGGAGAACCTGTTTCCGTCGGGATTCGTGCAGAACGAACGAGAGTTGGAGGAGGAACGTCGTCTGTTCTATGTGGCTATCACGCGCGCAAAAGATGAGTGTTATATCTCACATGCGCGTTCGCGCTTCAAGAACGGCCAGGTCAACCTGCAGACTGACTCCCGGTTCCTCAAGGAGTTGGACAGACAATATGTATCAGTCCAATCTGGCACGGAGGCACGATCCTTCAGCCGTTTTGATAACTTCCGCCGCATGTGGGATGAGCCTGCACATTCAGCCCCTGAAGGGCAACCGACAGGTAGCGCGATAGCCAAAACCGAGCAAAAACTCAGCAAGCAACCTGCTGCCAATACTGATTTTGAGAAAGGTGACCGCGTAGAACACAACGTGTTCGGACCAGGTACCATACTGGCACTCTACCACGAGAACGGCAACGACAAAGCCGACATCACCTTTGACAAAAGCGGCAGGAAGACTCTCCTACTCCGCTTCGCAAAACTAACTAAAATAAACTAATAGATATGAAATCTGCTGTAAGACGAGTGTAAGCTTACTTACGCAACTCGCCGAAACGCAGATTGCCAGAATTTAAACATGTTAAAATTATGAGAAAAACTATTTTTCTGCTGCTAAGTGTAGCATTAATTCTCGGCAGTTGCACGCCCAGCGAGCCCGACTTGAAGAAAACCGAGTACCAGAAACTTGTACACAGCACTGTGGACATGACTTCGGCCAAGGCAGACAAAACCTTGACACAAAAAGGCTTTGTTCAGACAAACCAGTCCATCAAGCAAAACGGTATTGAAGCACTGATCTGCGACAGAACCTATGCTTTCCAAAGCAAAGACAGTAGCATAATACTGCTGGTGGGCCTGAAACTGAGCAACGACAGCGTCAAGCAGTATATAATCGAGGCCAAACTGACAGGCGATGTGCACAAGACCGATGCGCAGAAACTCTATAACGAGTGGAGCAACTATGCCTATAAAACTATTTTTCAAGGTATCTCCCTATGGTCTGCCAACTGGTTTGCCTCAGACAACCTGGGCGATTTTGGAGATCTCTATATGGACGGTACGTGGGCTGCAAGACTCAAGAACTTGTTGGTTCTGTACTACCAGACCGGAGGAATGGACGAAGAGGCATATGATGCCATCATGGCTGCTTTCGACCGCAAACACGAGGCATGGGAGGCTGAGATGGCTTCTGCCGACTTCCTACAGGAAGATGGCGATTTGTTTGAGTCGTTCATTCATGCCTCACAAGACGTGGACATTACGGCCCTTTTCTCAGGTGACCCAAGCAGTTTGAAGGGTATCTTCGGAACTTCCAGCACCCACATCAGCAGTAAAGACGGGGTGAAGAAATGGGATATTCTGTTCTTATACCTCAACGAGCAGGATCTTAGCAAGGTCATGGAGGATTTGCCGTTCTAATCGCAGAACTGAAGCACAAAAAAGGGGCTCGTGATGAGTCCCTTTTTTGATGGTCATAGAGTCTGACTTATTCTGCAGCTGGAGCTTCAGGAGCCTCAGCCTTAGGAGCTTCCTCAGCCTTGGAAGCCTCGGCAGCTGCCTTCTTACCACCACGGCGTGTGGTCTTCTTGGCAACCTTCTTGGTTTCCTTGAGCATGTTCTCGTTGTAGTCCACAAGCTCGATGATACACATCTCAGCAGCATCGCCCAAACGATAGCCGGTACGAAGGATACGAGTGTAACCACCCGGACGGTTAGCTATCTTCTCAGATACATTCTGGAAGAGCTCGGTAACCACTTCTTTCTGCTTCAGTTTAGCGAAGACAAGACGGCGATTGGCAGTAGTGTCCTCTTTAGATTTCGTAAGGATCGGCTCCACGAAGACGCGGAGGGCCTTAGCTTTGGCTGTCGTGGTGTGAATACGCTTATGCATAATCAGCGAGCAAGCCATATTGCTGAGCATAGCCTTACGATGCTCAGCAGTGCGGCTAAGGTGATTGAATTTCTTATTGTGTCTCATTGTTTTCTAAAAATTAGGATTATTCAATATTGTACTTAGAGATATCCATACCAAAAGCCAAGCCGTTGCGCTCCAGCAGTTCGTCCAACTCAGTGAGGGACTTCTTGCCGAAGTTGCGGAACTTGAGCAGGTCTGCGCGGTGATACCTGACGAGTTGTCCGAGTGTCTCCACTTCTGCCGACTTAAGGCAGTTGAGAGCACGAACAGAGAGGTCCATTTCGCCAAGACGGCTATTAAGCAACTGACGCATCCTCAGGTTCTCCTCGTCCAAAGCAGCAGTCGTAGACTTCTCGTGCTGCTCGATGATGATCTTCTCGTCGGAGAAGAGCATGAAATGGAAAATCAGAATCTTGGCCGCTTCTTTAAGCGCATCTTTCGGCTGAATCGAACCGTCGGTTTCTATCTCCAGCGTCAGTTTCTCGTAGTCGGTACGTTGCTCAACGCGGTAGGGATCTACTGCAAAACGGACCTTACGGATAGGCGTGTAGAGAGAATCGATAGCCAACACTCCAATAGCATCATCGGGTCTTCTGTTCTCGTCAGCAGGCACATAGCCGCGACCCTTATTGATGGTAATCTCAATCTCGAAGTGAGCCGATTCGTCCATCTCGCAAATTTGCAGGTTGGGGTTAAGCACCTCGAAGTTCTGGAGGTACTTGTTCAGTTCCCCAGCCTTGAAGGACTTCATCTTGCTCACAGGAACCTTGATGGTCTCCATTTCAGCATCGAGTCCCTCGATCTTGCGGAAACGAACCTGCTTGAGGTTGAGGATAATGTTGGTTACGTCATCGATAACCCCCGGGATAGTGGCGAACTCATGGTCGATGCCACCAATGCGGATTGAGCAGATAGCATAACCCTCAAGAGAAGCGTGCAGTACACGACGGATAGCGTTACCAATGGTAATGCCGTAACCTGGCTCGAGCGGACGAAATTCAAAAGTGCCTTTCGTCGGCGTCGATTCCAACATTATCACCTTGTCAGGTTTAATAAAATCTAAAATCATATTGTTGTTGTTGGTTAATTCATGCGGCCTGCAGCGCACTATGGCGCTTACAGGAATCATGGATTATTATTGTTTAGAATACAATTCGACGATGAGCTGCTCGTTGATGTTCTCAGGAATCTCCTCACGTGCGGGCACATTGAGGAACTTACCTGCTTTCTCAGCCTCATTCCACTCCAGCCAAGGATACTTGGCGTGATTGAAGCCCTCCAGCGAAGCAGCAATAACCTCGAGGCTCTTGGCCTTTTCGCGAACGGCAACTACCATACCTTGTTTAACCTGGAAAGAGGGGATGTTCACCACCTTACCATTGACGGTAATGTGCTTGTGGCTTACCATCTGACGAGCTGCTGCACGCGTAGGAGCAATGCCCAGACGATATACTACATTGTCCAGACGGCTCTCCAAAAGCTGGAGCAGAATCTCACCGGTAATACCCTTGGTACGCTGAGCCTGAGCATAGAGCAGACGGAACTGACGCTCAAGCACACCATAGGTGTATTTGGCCTTCTGCTTCTCAGCGAGCTGGGTACCATACTCTGAATTTTTCTTGCGACGATTAACGCCATGCTGTCCGGGAGCATAATTGCGCCTGTCAAGTACTTTGTCAGGGCCAAAAATTGCTTCGCCGAAACGGCGTGCTATACGGCTTTTAGGTCCAATATATCTTGCCATAATCTAATAACTTTTACTTGTTAAACACTGATGAATTATACACGGCGGCGCTTAGGAGGACGGCAGCCGTTGTGCGGCATAGGAGTAACGTCAACGATCTCGATTACGTCCACACCTGCGGCTACGCAGGCACGGATAGCCGATTCACGTCCGTTACCCGGACCTTTAACGTATGCTTTCACTTTGCGAAGGCCGAGATCAAAAGCGACCTTGCAGCAATCCTGTGCTGCCATCTGCGCAGCATAAGGAGTATTCTTTTTCGAACCGCGGAAGCCCATCTTACCAGCGGAAGACCAGGAAATAACCTGTCCATCACCGTTGGCTACAGTAACGATACAATTGTTGAAAGAAGAAGAAACGTGGAGCTGACCAACGCCTTCAACCTTTACAACGCGCTTCTTGGTTGCAACTGTCTTTTTTGCCATTTTGTTTGAATGATTTTAGAGGTTGTTACTTCGTTGCTTTCTTCTTGTTTGCAACAGTTTTCTTTTTGCCCTTGCGGGTACGAGCGTTATTCTTGGTCGACTGACCACGAACAGGAAGTCCGATACGGTGGCGCACACCACGATAACAACCAATATCCATCAAACGCTTGATATTGAGCTGAGTCTCCGAACGAAGATCACCTTCCACCTTGTAGGAAGCACCGATGATTTCACGGATTTTAGCTGCTTGGTCGTCTGTCCAATCCTGCACTTTGATGCTTGGGTCAACGCCTGCTTCTGCCAGGATCTTCTTAGCACTGCTGCGACCTATTCCGTAGATGTAAGTCAAACCGACTTCCCCGATCTTGTTTTGGGGTAGATCTACACCGACAATTCTTATAGCCATAATTCTAAACTAAAGGATAAAATTAATAATTACTAATCTGAGACGCTTATCCTTGACGCATCTTCATCTTAGGTTCTTTTTTGTTGATAACGTAAAGATGACCTTTGCGACGTACAATCTTGCAGTCAGCATTACGTTTCTTGATTGATGCTCTTACTTTCATGAGAGTTTTATTTTATTTATAACGGAATGATATACGTCCTTTGGTCAAATCGTACGGACTCATTTCCACGCGAACCTTGTCGCCCGGCAGAATCTTGATATAATGCATGCGCATCTTACCGGAGATATGAGCCGTAATAACGTGACCACTTTCCAACTGCACACGAAACATCGCATTGGATAATGCCTCAATGATCGTGCCGTCTACTTCTATTGCATCCTGTTTAGCCATATAATAGTGTTTTGATTAGATGAATCTGTCTCCAAGTACTTGTTTGATATAGTCAAACGTTGAGAGGATATCCGCTTTGCCGTTACGGACACAAACGGACAGTTCGTAATGCGCTGCCGGTTTACGGTCTGCCGTGCGGGCAGTCCAACCGTCGTTCTCCAGAATAATGTTGCGTCGGCCCATCATAACCATAGGTTCTATGGCCAACACCATACCATTCTTGAGCACGACACCGTTGCCTCTACGGCCGTAGTTCGGCACCTCGGGATCTTCGTGCATCTCGCGACCGATACCATGTCCCACAAACTCGCGAACAACGTTATAACCTGCTGCTTCGCAATGATGCTGTACAGCATAACTGATGTCCCCTAATCTGTGGCCGGTAACAGCCTGCTCAATGCCTAGATAGAGAGCCTCTTTGGTGGTACGCAGCAACTGCATCACATCTTCGCTCACCTCCCCTACCGGGAATGTATAAGCCGAATCGGAATGAAAACCGTTGAGCAATATGCAGCAGTCCACCGAAATCACATCACCTTCTTTGAGCACTTGCTTCCCTGAAGGGATGCCGTGCACCACCTGCTCGTTGACAGATGTACACAACGTGGCCGGATATCCTTCGTAACCCTTGCAAGAAGGGATACCTCCATTGTCGCGGATGAATTCCTCTGCTATCTTGTCGAGTTGAGCTGTACTTACTCCCGGGGCAATGACCTTGGCCAGTTCGCCATAGGTCATGCCCAGAAGTTTGTTGCTTTCACGCAACAGCTCTACCTCTTCATCTGTTTTCAGAAAAATCATCTGGCTGTTGATGCATTAGTATGCCATTGCGCCGGAACGTCCCTTAATCTTGAAGCCATTGTCAAAGAAACCGTCGTAGTGACGCATAAGCAAATGGCTCTCAATCTGCTGGAGCGTATCCAGGATTACACCTACCATAATCAGCAGAGACGTACCTCCGAAGAACTGTGCAAAGCCCATGCTCACACCCGCGAGGCGAGCAAAAGCAGGAAGGATTGCAACAATAGCCAGGAAGATACTGCCCGGAAGAGTGATGCGGGACATAATCGTGTCAATATACTCGGCCGTCTTCTTGCCCGGCTTAACACCCGGAATGAATCCGTTGTTCTGCTTCAGATTCTCAGCCATCTGCTGAGGATTGATGATAATAGCGGTGTAAAAATACGTAAACGCAATGATCAAAAGGAAGAATACAAGGTTATACCAGAACCCGTCGTTGTTGGAGAAGGCACGTGCGAAAGCGCTGCTGCCATCGGTAGTAAAGCCCGCAATCATCAAAGGCACGAACATGATAGCCTGTGCAAAGATGATAGGCATTACGTTAGCAGCATTGACCTTCAACGGGATGTACTGACGTACACCACCGTACTGACGGTTGCCCACCATACGCTTGGCATACTGTACGGGGATTTTGCGAGTACCCTGCACCAGCATGATAGCTACGGCAAAGACAAACAGCAGAATCACAACCTCCAGCAAGAACACTACCAGGCCACCACCGGCGTCATTCAAACGCGAGCTGAACTCCTGGATAAGTGCACCCGGGAAACGAGCGATAATACCGATCAAAATGATAAACGAGATACCGTTGCCGATACCGCGGTCGGTAATACGTTCGCCCAACCACATCACGAACATCGAGCCGGCGCAAAGGATAATCGTAGAGGAGATGGTAAACCAGTTCCAACCGATTACCAACGGAGCACCTACAGCGTGCATCTGTACGGACAGGTTGACGAGGTAAGAAGGACCTTGCAGAATCAAGATCGCCACTGTCAAATAGCGCGTAATCTGGTTCATTCTCTGACGGCCGGACTCGCCATCCTGCTGCATCTTCTGGAAATACGGCACTGCTATAGTGAGTAGCTGCACGATAATCGATGCAGAGATGTACGGCATGATACCCAACGCAAAGATAGATGCATTGGAGAACGCACCACCGGAGAACATATCCAAAAGCGCCATCAGACCACCTGCGGTTTGTGCACGCAGAGCAGTCAACGCGGTCGGATCAATACCGGGCAGAACGACGTACGAACCGAAACGATAGATGAGCACGAACAAAAACGTGGTCAACAGTCGGTTACGGAGTTCCTCGATCTTCCAGATATTTTTGATTGTTTCAATGAATTTCATACAAACCTCAAGTTGAATTAAAGTTTCTTAGCCTCACCACCGGCAGCTACGATAGCAGCCTCAGCGGACTTGCTGAATGCGTTAGCCTCGACAATAAGCTTTGCTGTAAGAGTGCCTTTGCCCAGAACCTTAACCAGCATCTTCTTGCCAATCAAACCTGCTGCATGCAACTCCTCAAGACCGATCTTCTCAAGTTTCTGATCGTCAGCCAGAGCCTGAAGAGAAGACAAGTTGATAGCCTTGTACTCAACATGATTGATGTTCTTGAAGCCGAACTTGGGCAGACGGCGCTGAATAGGCATCTGACCACCCTCGAAACCAATCTTCTTGGAGTAGCCCGAACGCGACTTAGCACCCTTGTGACCACGGGTAGAAGTACCACCCTTGCCCGAACCGGCACCACGACCGATACGTTTTTCTGAATGAGTAGAACCTGCGGCCGGAGTCAAATTATAAAGTTCCATTTCTTTTTTGTTATTTGGAGTATTCCGGACTCGGTAACCCTAACGCCCGAAATACCATGTTCATATTATTCAGTTACTTTTACGAGGTGCTTTACCTTCTCTACCATACCCAGAATCGACGGGGTGGCTTCGTGCTCTACTACCTGATTCATCTTGCGAAGACCAAGAGCCTCCATAACGAGCTTCTGGTTCTTCGGAGACTTAATCGTGCTACGAACTTTCTGAATCTTAATTGTTGCCATACTAATTATCTTTTAATTCGTTACACATTATCCGTTGAATACGGCAGAAACACTAATACCACGATTCTGAGCTACCATGCGAGCGTCGCGGAGTTCACCGAGAGCCTGAATGGTTGCCTTAACCAGGTTGTGAGGGTTGGAAGAACCCTTCGACTTGGCAAGGATATCCTTGATACCAACACTCTCAAGTACGGCACGCATAGCACCACCGGCTTTTACACCCGTACCGGTCGATGCCGGCTGAAGATATACTTTGGCGCTGCCAAACTTGCAGAACTGCTCGTGAGGAATGGTTCCGTTCAGAACCGGTACCTGAATAAGGTTCTTCTTGGCGGCTTCCGTGCCCTTGGTGATGGCTGCGGTAACCTCACCTGCCTTACCCAAACCGTAGCCAACGATACCGTTACCGTTACCTACTACTACAATGGCTGCAAACGTAAAAGTACGACCACCTTTGGTAACTTTCGTTACACGGTTTACAGCAACGAGGCGCTCCTGGAGCTCCAGGTCATTTGTGGTTTTAACTCTGTTCATATCTTAACCATTATATTAGAATTTGAGACCGCCTTCACGAGCGGCATCAGCAAGTTGTTTAACACGACCGTGATAGAGATAACCGTTGCGGTCAAATACTACCGTCTCAACGCCTGCCTTCTTGGCGGCCTCGGCAATAGCCTTACCTACGATAGCTGCTTTCTCTGTCTTGGTTCCTTTTTCCTTGATAGCCAGCGACGATGCAGATGCCAACGTTGCACCCTTGGTGTCGTCAATTACTTGTGCATAAATCTGGCTATTCGAACGGAATACAGTGAGACGTGGACGCTCAGCAGTGCCGAACACCTTGGTGCGGATGCGCTGCTTGATTTTCAGTCTTCTTTCTATTTTCTTATCCATAACTGTAATCTACTTAAAATTATTTACCAGCCGACTTACCAGCTTTACGACGAATAATTTCACCCTGGAACTTAACGCCCTTGCCTTTGTACGGCTCAGGTTTGCGGAACGAGCGAATCTTGGCACAAATCTGGCCAATGAGTTGCTTGTCTGCGCTTTCGAGGATAATCAACGGGTTTTGGTTACGCTCCGACTTGGTCTCAACCTTTACCTCCTTGGGAAGCATCAGATAAATCGGGTGCGTATAGCCCAGTGCCAACTGAATCAGGTTTCCCTGGTTCTCAACACGATAACCAACACCTACGAGTTCAAGGGTCTTCTTGTAACCTTCGCTCACACCTACAACCATGTTGTGGATCAAAGCGCGGTACAAACCGTGCATGGAGCGCATCTCCTTCTCGTCGTTCGGACGGGTAACATGCACTTCAGCACCCTCTACTTTTACACTGATCTGCGGGTTTACTGCCTGACACAACTCACCCTTCGGACCTTTTACGGTAACTACGTTATTTGCATCAACAGTAACGGTTACGCCTGCGGGAATATTCACCGGTAATTTACCAATTCTTGACATACTGTAACCCTCCTATTAATAAACGTAGCACAAAACTTCACCACCAAGTTTCTGGTTCAGCGCTTCCTTGTTGGTCATCACACCTTTCGAAGTAGAAAGGATTGCGATACCAAGACCATTCAGAACGCGAGGCATCTCACGATAGCCTACATAACGACGAAGACCTGGGGTAGATACACGTGTTAATGACTTGATGGCGTTAACTTTGTTAACCGGATCATACTTCAGAGCGACCTTGATCGTGCCCTGAGGCCCATCTTCAACGAACTTGTAGGAAAGGATGTAACCTTTCTCAAACAGGATTCGCGTGATCTCTTTCTTCAGATTCGAAGCCGGAATCTCCACTACACGGTGGCCGGCCTTGATTGCATTTCTGAGACGAGTCAGATAATCTGCGATTGGATCTGTCATAAATTTCTTAAATTAATCCCGCCTTCCGGGACAATATTTAATTAATCTTGTATTTAGTTGCCGTCTCTATACGACTAACTTTCACCACTAACGGTGCCAAAGTGACAGATGGCCTGCCATTTTCGCACCAATAGTTTCCGGCTAATTTAGCCACAAAAACCGGGCCAAACTCGCCGAAAACCTGTGCTTTACATCATTTTGTCAGTTTTTTCTGACATTTTTATTACCAACTGGCCTTCTTCACACCGGGGATAAGACCTTTGGAAGCCATCTCACGGAACTGAATACGGCTCAAACCAAACTGGCGCATATAGCCTTTGGGACGACCCGTAATCTTGCAGCGGTTGTGAAGGCGGACCGGAGAAGCGTTCTTCGGCAGTGCCTGCAAACCTTCGTAGTCTCCATCCTTGAGGAGTTGAGCACGCTTGGCTGCATATTTGGCAACCAGCTTCGCACGCTTTACCTCGCGGGCTTTCATTGATTCCTTTGCCATAATCGATTACTTTTTAAAAGGTAAACCAAATTCGCGAAGCAGTGCGAAACCTTCTTCGTCGGTCTGAGCGGTAGTCACAAACGTGATGTTCATACCGAGCAGTTTGGTAATGTTATCAATGTTGATTTCGGGGAAGATGATCTGCTCGGTGATACCGAGGGTGTAATTACCACGACCATCGAGCTTGCTCTCGATTCCCTTGAAGTCACGGATACGGGGCAGAGCCACGCGCACAAGACGCTCCAGGAACTCATACATGCGCTCGCCACGAAGAGTTACGCGCACACCAACCGGCATCTTCTTACGAACATGGAAGTTGGCAATATCCTTCTTCGAAACGGTCATCACGGCTTTCTGGCCTGTGATTGCGGTCATCTCGTTGATGGCTACTTCGATAATCTTCTTATCGGCTACAGCGATACCCAATCCCTGATTGAGGACTATTTTCTCAAGTTTAGGGCACTGCATAACGGTGCTGTACCCGAACTCTTTCATCAAGACAGGAACGATACGCTCCTTGTAATCTTGCTTAAGACTTGCTGTATTCATTTACTTAAATTTCTTTACCGGTTTTCTTAGAAACACGAACCAGCTTGCCATCCTTCTCCTTGCGGCCTACACGAACGGGCTTGCCGTCCTCGGCTACATTCAGATTGGAGATATGGATAGGAGCCTCCTGTTTTACTATTCCGCCCTGCGGATTCTTTGCGCTAGGCTTCTGGCTTTTGCTCACCAGATTGACACCTTCTACAATAGCACGCTTCTCTTCTACAAGCACCTTCAGTACCTTGCCGGTCTGACCTTTGCTCGAACCTGCGTTTACGTAAACGGTATCACCTTTTTTGATATGTAATTTTGCCATTTCTGTAACTATTTAAAGATTAGAGCACTTCAGGTGCAAGAGAAATAATCTTCATGTTCGTAGCACGAAGCTCACGGGCAACCGGACCAAAAATACGGCTTCCGCGAAGCTCACCTGCGTTGTTGATGAGCACGCATGCGTTGTCATCAAAACGAATGTACGAACCGTCAGCGCGACGAACTTCTTTCTTAACGCGAACTACAATAGCGCGGGAAACGGTTCCGTTCTTCATGTCTGAAGAAGGAATAACCGACTTAACTGCCACTACAATAGTATCGCCAAGGGTTGCATAACGTTTGCCAGTGCCACCCAGTACACGGATGCAAAGTGCTTCCTTCGCACCACTGTTGTCTGCGACAACAAGACGAGTTTCTGTCTGTATCATAATTACTTAGCCCTTTCAATAATTTGAGTTAAACGCCAACGCTTGGTTTTGCTCAAGGGACGAGTCTCCATGATGCGCACCGTATCACCGATGCCGCAAGTGTTCTCTTCGTCATGAGCATGGTATTTCTTTGTCTTGTTGACAAACTTACCATAAATGGGGTGTTTCTCTTTCCACTTAACGGCTACCACAATGGTTTTGTCCATCTTAGTGCTGGTAACAACGCCCATTCTTTCTTTTCTTAAGTTTCTTGTTTCCATCAGTTGATAATTTTACTTGTTGTTTAATTCTCTCTGACGAAGCTCTGTTGCGAGCCGTGCGATATTCTTACGAACCTCCCTGATCTGCAACGGATTATCGAGCGGAGAAATGCTGTGCTGAAGCTTCATCTGAGCGAGCTCGGCCTTCTGGGCATCCATGCGCTCCTTGATTTCAGCGGTGGTTAATTCTTTTACTTCTTTTGCTTTCATAACTTCCATTAAACATTTTGGGTTGGATCATAGTCGCGACGAACGACAAACTTGGTTGTGATGGGCAATTTCTGAGCAGCAAGACGCAAGGCCTCCTTGGCTACGTCATAGCTAACACCATCGATTTCGAAGATGATTCGGCCGGGAGCCAAGGGCACTACGAAACCTTCAGGATTACCTTTACCTTTACCCATACGTACATCAAGAGGCTTCTTGGTAATCGGCTTGTCCGGGAACACGCGGATCCATACATGACCTTGACGTTGCATATAACGTGTTACAGCTACACGGGCTGCCTCTATCTGACGACCGGTCAACCATACCGTACCAAGACTCTTGATACCGAAGTTACCGAATGCCAGTTCGCAACCGCGCTGGGCGTTACCTTTGATGCGGCCCTTTTGCTGACGACGGAATTTTGTTTTCTTTGGTTGTAACATAATTACTTTGTCTTCTTAAGTCTAACAATTGGGTTTACTTTTTGTTGTTGCGGTTGCGGAATCCACCACGACGATCACCCTGAGGACGACGATCCGGGCGGCCTGCTTCCTGCTTCTGTGCGAAGTTCGGAGCAAGGTCTTTCTTGCCATATACCTCACCGCGGCAAATCCATACCTTTACGCCGATGGCACCTACCTTCGTTACAGCAGTGGCCTGACAGTAATCGATGTCCGCGCGGAGTGTATGCAGCGGAGTACGGCCTTCCTTGTACATCTCTTTACGTGCCATTTCAGCTCCGTTGAGACGACCGGATACCTGTACCTTGATTCCTTCTGCTCCCATACGCATGGTCGAGGCAATCGCCTGCTTTACTGCACGACGGTAAGCAATCTTACCCTCCAGCTGGCTGGCAATCTTCGTTCCTACGATGACAGCATCAAGCTCCGGACGCTTTACCTCGAAGATGTTGATCTGAACATCCTGCTTGGTAATCTTCTTAAGTTCCTCTTTGAGTTTGTCAACTTCTTGTCCACCCTTACCGATTATATAACCGGGGCGAGCAGTGCAGACAGTAACAGTCACAAGTTTCAAAGTTCTTTCAATAACGATACGAGAAATACTGGCTTCTGCAAGACGGGCATTCAGATATTCTCTGATTTTGCTATCTTCGAGGAGAGTATCACCGTAACTTTTACCGCCAAACCAGTTGGAGTCCCAACCGCGGACAATGCCAAGGCGGTTACTAATTGGATTAATTTTCTGTCCCATCTTGGATTAGTTTTGTTCGTTAGTATTCTTAGTACCTACAAATACCGTAACATGGTTCGAACGCTTGCGAATACGGTAACCGCGACCCTGAGGCGCAGTGCGCAGACGCTTCAGCGAACCACCACCATCTACATAGATGTTCGTTACGTATAATGTTTCCTCACCTGCCTGCTTGCCGGTCTTCTGTTCCCAGTTGCTTACGGCAGACTTGAGGAGTTTCTCCAGTTTGCGGGAAGCCTCTTTGGTCGAGAACTTCAGCGCACCCAGGGCCAAATTGACCTCCTTGCCGCGAATCATGTCTGCTACGAGACGCATCTTGCGCGGGCTGGTAGGGCAGTTGTTGAGCTTTGCAAAGTACAGAGACTTCTGAGCCTCTTTTCTCGCTTCGGCTGTATTATGTTTTCTAGCACCCATTTTAATCTTAATTTAATAATGTTTTACGATTCAATGGATTAGCGGTTACCCGAGTGACCACGGAAGGTACGGGTCGGAGCAAATTCGCCCAGCTTGTGACCCACCATATTCTCCGTTACATATACCGGGATAAACTTATTACCATTGTGAACTGCAATTGTATGACCTACAAAATCAGGCGAGATCATCGATGCGCGCGACCAAGTCTTGACAACAGTCTTCTTGCCGCTCTCATTCATGTCGAGCACTTTTTTCTCGAGCTTGAGATTGATGAAAGGTCCTTTTTTTAATGAACGACTCATAACTTTAGCTTAATTTAGTAGGTTATTTTTTACGTCTTTCGATAATGAGTTTATTGCTCTGCTTCTTCGGAGCACGAGTCTTGTAACCCTTAGCCAACAAGCCCTTGCGAGAACGGGGATGGCCACCGGATTGACGGCCTTCACCACCACCCATCGGGTGATCTACAGGGTTCATGGTAACACCACGGTTGTGCGGACGACGGCCCAGCCAACGGCTACGACCGGCCTTACCGCTCTTCTCCAACGCGTGATCCGAGTTGCCTACAACACCAACGGTTGCTTTGCACGCAGCCAAGACTTTGCGCAACTCGCCCGAAGGCAACTTGATGATTGCATACTTGTCCTCACGAGAGGTCAACTGTGCAAATGCACCAGCCGAACGAACGAGCGCTGCGCCCTGACCCGGACGAAGCTCGATGTTGTGAATAAGCGTACCCAAGGGGATTTCGGTCATCGGAAGTGCGTTACCTACCTCGGGAGCAATCTCTGCACCCGAAAGTACGGTTTGACCTACTTGCAGTCCATTAGGTGCAAGAATGTAACGTTTTTCTCCATCAGCGTAGAACAACAGAGCGATGCGAGCCGAACGGTTCGGATCGTACTCAATTGTTTTAACGACTGCCGGTACACCATCTTTGTTACGTTTGAAATCAATTACTCTGTATTTCTGCTTGTGACCGCCACCAATGTAGCGCATGGTCATCTTACCGGTGTTGTTACGACCGCCGGTGCCGCGACCACCATACACAAGAGACTTTTCCGGTGCAGACGCCGTAATTGTGTCGAATGCGCCGATAATTTTGTGTCTTTGCCCAGGTGTAGTTGGGTTTAATTTGCGTACAGCCATTTTACTTAAATATTGCTATAAAAATCAATTGTTTCACCTTTAGCAACAGTTACGATAGCCTTCTTGTAAGAAGCCTGACGACCGGAGATTACACCACTCTTAGTATAACGCTGCTTCAACTTCGGAGCCGCGATGAGCGTGTTCACATCCACTACTGTTACATTGTACATTTCTTCTACTGCCTTCTTGATCTCTACCTTGTTGGCAGTTCTTTCCACCATAAAACCGTAGCGATTAGATTTCTCGCCCATCTCGGTCATTTTCTCAGTGACGATCGGTTTAATAATAATTGCCATAGTTCAGACCTCCTTAAGCTTTAAATGTTTCATCCAATGCGGCAAGTGTTTCGGGAAGAACCACTACTGCGGTAGAATTCATGATTGCGTACGTATTCAGTTCGTTCACCGTGATCAGGTTCACGTTCTGCAAGTTGCGAGCCGAAAGCAATGCATAGTCGTCTGCTGCAGGCAGCACGAACAATGCCTTCTTGTCTGCAATCTTCAAAGCAGACATCATGGCCACGAAATCCTTCGTCTTCGGTGCCTCAAACTTCAGAGCATCCAGAGCGATAATCTGGCCGTTCTGAGCGCGAAGCGACAAGGCTGACTTGCGGGCAAGCTGCTTTACTTTCTTGTTCAACTTGAAGCTGTAGTCACGAGGTACCGGACCAAAAATACGGCCACCACCGACGCGAACAGGGCTCTTGATATCACCCGGACGAGCTCCGCCGCCACCTTTCTGACGACCCAACTTGCGGGTAGAACCTGCTATTTCACTACGCTGCTTCGATTTGTGAGTTCCCTGACGGTTGTTTGCCATGAATTGTTTTACATCCAAGTAAATGGCATGATCGTTAGGTTCGATACCAAAAATGGCGTCGTTGAGCTGGACCTTCTTACCGGTCTCCTCACCTTTGATGTTTAAAATGTTCAGTTCCATATTACTTATTAATGCAAACAATTGAATTCTTACAACCCGGAATACTACCCTTCACCATAATCAGGTTGTACTCGGGAATAACTTTAAGTACCTGAAGGTTCTGCGTGGTCACACGCTCACCACCCATACGGCCCGCCATACGCAATCCCGGGAATACGCGGGAAGGATAAGAACATGCACCGATTGAACCCGGAGCACGAAGGCGGTCGTCCTGACCGTGAGTTTTCTGACCTACACCACCAAAGCCGTGGCGCTTTACAACACCTTGGAAACCTTTACCTTTCGAGGTTCCTACTACATCTACAAATGAGTTCTCCTTGAACATGTCAACGGTGATGGTGTCGCCGAGACTGTACTCTTGTTCAAAACCACTGAACTCAACCAAGTGGGTCATAGGCTGAACGCCTGCTGCCTTGAAGTGACCGCCCTCTGCTTTGTTCGTGTGCTTCTCCGTCTTCGGGAGATAACCCAACTGCAAGGCTGAATAGCCGTCTTTCTCTACAGTTTTAATCTGCGTTACAACACAAGGACCACATTCAATAACGGTGCATGGAATGTTCTTGCCATTGGCACCGAAGACGGAAGTCATTCCGATCTTTTTTCCAATTAATCCTGGCATTTCAAATGTTTTGTTTTGTGGGTGATCAGCAACACTCTTGCTGCTTCTGCCCACTGATAATTAAATGATTTTAATTAAGCGAGGCGGCCGTACTGACACGAGGCCATACGGCACTCTCTTTCGGTTGTTTAATCTATGGTTATTACACCTTGATTTCTACTTCTACGCCACTTGCAAGCTCCAGTTTCATCAACGCCTCTACGGTCTTACCGTTGCTGTTGTAGATGTCTATCAGACGCTTGTAGCACGAAAGTTCAAACTGCTCACGGCTCTTCTTGTTGACGAAAGTCGAGCGGTTTACAGTAAAAATGCGCTTGTGCGTGGGCAGGGGTATAGGACCGCTTACCACAGCACCCGTTGCTTTAACGGTTTTTACGATCTTCTCGGCAGACTTGTCCACCAAGTTGTGATCGAAACTTTTCAGTTTAATTCTAATTTTTTGACTCATAAAAATTGTTTATTGTTTTGTTAGTGTGTCATGTGGGGTCACCGAAGAGTCATTCATTCTGCGCCTAACCACATGACACGATTTGTTTTATACCAGGTCAACGCGACCACCACATTCCGTCAAAACGGCCTTGGCAATCTGGTTCGATACCTGCTCGTAGTGAGAGAACTCCATCGAGCTCGTGGCACGACCTGAAGTGATGGTACGAAGTGCTGATACGTAACCGAACATCTCGCTCAGAGGCACTTTGGCCTTCACGATACGGGCTCCGGTACGGCTTGTCTCCATACCTTCTACCTGACCGCGGCGCTTGTTCAAGTCACCAATCACATCACCCATCGACTCTTCCGGAGTAACCACCTCCACCTTCATGATAGGCTCCATCAGCACAGGTTTGGCCTTCGCACATGCGTTCTTGAACGCAATCTGTGCACAGATCTCAAACGACAACTGGTCGGAATCTACAGGGTGGAACGAACCGTCAAGCAGCGTTACCTTGAGCTTGTCGAGAGGGAAGCCGGCCAATACACCGTTCTTCATAGCCATCTCGAAGCCCTTTTGAACCGAAGGAATAAACTCCTTGGGCACGTTACCGCCCTTCACTACGTCCTCGAAGGTCAAACCAGCCTGATCTTCTGCGCCGGCAGGCTCTACACGTACGATGATGTCGGCAAACTTACCGCGACCACCGGACTGCTTCTTGTAAACCTCACGCAGCTCTACAGGCTGAGAAATAGCCTCACGATAAGCCACTTGAGGACGGCCCTGGTTGCACTCTACCTTGAACTCACGGCGCAGACGGTCGATGATAATCTCCAGGTGAAGCTCACCCATACCGGAGATAATGGTCTGACCACTCTGCTCGTCCGTGCGAACCTGGAAGGTCGGATCCTCCTCGGCCAACTTAGCCAAACCGTTGTCCAGCTTGGCCAGGTCTGCCTGGCTCTTGGGCTCTACAGATATAGAAATAACCGGAGCGGGGAAGTCAATGGACTCCAGTACGATAGGCTTGTCCTCATCGCAAAGGGTATCACCCGTGCGAATATCTTTGAAACCTACGCCTGCGCCAATATCACCGGCTTCGATTACATCTACAGGATTCTGATGGTTGGAGTGCATCTGGAAGATACGGCTGATACGCTCTTTCTTGCCCGAACGCGGATTGTAAACATACGAACCGGCCTCCAGCTTACCAGAATACACGCGGAAATAGCACAAACGACCTACATACGGGTCGGTGGCAATCTTGAATGCCAGAGCTGTGAGCGGCTCGTTTACGTCTGCATGACGTACCACGGTCGTGTCCTCATAGCGCGGGTCATTACCGTCAATCTCAGGAATATCCAGAGGTGAAGGCAAGTATGCACATACGGCGTCAAGCATCGTCTGCACACCCTTGTTCTTGAACGACGAACCACAAACCATCGGGAAAATATGCAGACCGATAGTTGCCTTACGGATAGCCGCCTTGATCTCTGCCTCTGTGATAGTGCTCGGATCAGAGAAGTACTTCTCCATCAGGGTGTCATCAAACTCTGCTACTGTCTCCAGCATCTTGTCGCGCCATTCCTCTGCCTCTGCCTGAAGATCGGCAGGAATGTCAGTCACTTCGTACTCCGAGCCCATCGTCTCATCGTGCCATACGATAGCCTTCATCTTGATGAGGTCAACCACACCCTTGAAGGTCTCCTCGGCTCCGATAGGAATCTGAATCGGACACGGAGTTGCACCCAATATAGTCTTAACCTGAGTAACCACTTCGAAGAAATTGGCTCCCGAGCGGTCCATCTTGTTTACATAGCACAAACGGGGAACTTTGTACTTGTCTGCCTGACGCCATACAGTCTCCGACTGAGGCTCTACGCCACCTACTGCACAGAATGCTGCTACCGCACCATCCAATACGCGAAGCGAACGCTCTACCTCCGCAGTGAAATCCACGTGCCCCGGAGTGTCAATCAGGTTGAACTTGTACTTCTGGCCCTCGTACTGCCAATAGCAGGTCGTTGCTGCAGAAGTGATGGTAATACCACGCTCTTGCTCCTGCTCCATCCAGTCCATAGTGGCTGCACCGTCATGTACCTCACCAATCTTATGAGTCAGACCGGTGTAGTACAGGATACGCTCAGACGTCGTTGTCTTGCCGGCGTCGATGTGCGCCATAATTCCTATGTTACGATTATATGTTAAATCGTGCTTAGCCATTGTAGTAAAACTAATACCTTGTTAATTATTAGAACCGGAAGTGTGCGAAGGCGCGGTTTGCCTCAGCCATACGGTGCATATCCTCCTTACGCTTGAAGGCACCACCCTGGTTGTTGTAGGCGTCCAGAATCTCGCCACTCAGCTTCTCAGCCATCGAGTGACCACCACGCTTGCGCGCAAAGTTAATCATGTTCTTCATTGCGATGGACTCCTTGCGGTCTGCACGGATTTCCGTCGGAACTTGGAACGTAGCACCACCGATACGGCGAGACTTAACCTCTACCAACGGGGTGATGTTGTCCAATGCCTGCTTCCAGATCTCAAGAGCAGTCTTGCCCTCTTTCTCGGCCAACTTCTGACCTACCAGCTCCAAAGCAGAATAGAACACGCCGTAAGAAGTATCACAAACTTGGCCACCATAACTTCACCGAACACAGGATCCGGAAGGATCACACGTTTCTTTGGTTTTGCTTTTCTCATTGTTGTTTACTTTTGTTTAATACCGATGTCTGACTTCATCTCAATTGTCTTTTGTCTTCCGTCCTCGCTTCGCTTGACATTTAGCCGCCTCACTTGGTCTGACTATCCGGCTGCTTCCGCTCACGCTTCCGCATCTATTTACCTTTGTCTCGCTCCAACCTTCGACTTTTGACCTCCGACCTTTGACTCTCGACTCAATTGTCCAATTAACTCATTTGTCAATAAATTGTAAATCGTCAATCGTCCAATCGTCAATTTCTTCGCCTCATCGGTTTTGGTTGCTTCAGTCTTCATCTCCAACCCGTGGGGATTACTCAACCTATTCAACCCATTCTTCACTTGCCGCAACGCATGCGGCGTTAGTTGATTTGGATTTGCTTAACTTGTTTTGACTTTCCTCAGGCCAAATTACTTCTTAGCCTTCGGACGCTTGGCTCCGTACTTCGAACGGCGCTGCAGGCGGTTGGCCACTCCGGCCGTATCCAACGTGCCACGAACGATGTGATAACGTACACCCGGCAGATCCTTTACACGACCACCACGAACCATTACAATCGAGTGCTCCTGCAAGTTGTGACCCTCTCCGGGAATGTAAGCGTTCACCTCTTTCGAGTTCGTCAAACGTACACGGGCAACTTTACGCATGGCAGAGTTAGGCTTTTTAGGCGTTGTCGTGTAAACACGTACGCACACACCACGACGCTGCGGGCAGTTGTCCAGGGCCGGCGATTTGCTCTTGTCAATAAGTTCTGCTCTTCCTTTTCTAACTAATTGTTGAATTGTAGGCATTTTAACTTGTTTAATTAATATTTATAGTTCATTTACTTTCGGCATAACGCGCTAATAACCATGTACTTGTACATGTACAAGCACAGTTATCCCATTAAACCGGACTGCAAAGGTACTGCTTTTTTCTGACATACGCAAGTATTTTTGCACTTTTTTGCATAAAAAAATTCATTTTGCTATCTCCACATTACAAAACCACCACACTTCTATATATACCACACGCCCGCGCACACCCACGCCCGCGTACGTAAGTAGTCCTTGTTCTTTGCGCCTTGCTCCTTAGTATTATACTACGTATAATACCGCCGCATGAGCTCTCAAACCACTTTTATCGGGACCTGGTGAAGGGAGCTTGCATACTTCTTGCCTACTTCATGAGACGATTAGCATTTTTTTACCCAAACCCTTGCATATGTCAGAATTATTTTGTACCTTTGCACCCAAAATCAAGTCAGACTCAATGAATACAAACATCAAAACATACTGCTTCTCGCTGATAATCTGCGCGTTAAGTACCCTACTCTATACTGCTTGCAAGGGCGAGGCCCCCGAACAGCAGGCACGTGAACGTATCTCACAGGCACGCACGCTCATTCAAGAAAACAATCTCGAAGCTGCTAAAGTGCAGCTCGATTCTGTACATATCCTCTTCCGCCAACAAGTAGACGCTCGTCGCGAGGCGAAAGCGCTGCAGGACACCATCACACTGCTCGAAGCAGAACGAACCGCGGCCTACGCCGACTCCGTGCTGCAGAAGCTCCTGCCCCAGGTGGACCCCCTTCTCAAGAAGTTCCGCTACGAGAAAGACGAGCGCTACGAAGATCACGGTCAGTACGTGAGCCGACTGCTCCAGACCACTTCCAACACCGAGCGCTGTTTCATCCAAGCCTACGTGGGTGATAACCGACTCACGCGCGTCAAGAGTTACTACTACGGCTCGGCCACCCTCGTCCAAAACGGCGTAGAACTCTGTCTTCAACCCAACGAGGACTGCAACACCTGGCAAGGCTCGGAGCACCATTTCTCCACTTCGTCAGACTCCGAAGCATCTTCGTCTTCGCGCAACATCGGTGGTTTCCACTCTATCCTGACCCTGGAAGGTGACCCAGCAATAGAACTGCTGGCTTTCATTGCTTCCCAGCCTGACGCCAAGGTTCGCGTTCGCCTGCACGGCAACAACGCCAAAGGCCAGTCCGCCTCACCTTACACCTACGTCCTCTCCAAAAACGACAAGGCCGCCCTCGTCGAAACCCTCCAACTCGCCACCCTCTTCCACGACATCCATCGCCTCGAAGAGATGCTCAACACATCCCAACGCCGTATTGAAACTCTGAACAAAAAAGATACAACACGATGAAAATGAACAAAATACTCTCTCTCATTTTATTTGCAGCACTCTCACTCACTTCTGCTGCCAACGCTCAAAATACCTTCAACGTTGCTGCCATGAACGTGGATGGACTACCCAACTCCATTCTCGGCATTAACCTCAACCCCGATGGACACGGAGCACAGGGAACGCTCGCCATTTCACAGAAACTCGCCACCATGGGGTACGACATCATTGGTGTAAGTGAAGATTTTAATTACCACAACGAACTTATAACATACCTCTCGGAATATAATTACGGAACGTACCGTGGAGGCATTGCTGCAGGAAACTATCAGGCGAACATCTCCTTTGACACCGATGGATTGGAACTTTTCTGGAGAAACGATTTCGTTGTAAGCAACGAGCATTGCTATGGATGGAATCAGAAATACGGCAAATTTACCAATGGAGCAGACGAACTGATAGACAAAGGCTTTCGCTATTATCAGGTAACCGTGCACGATTCTGTAGTCATCGACCTGTACATCGTGCATATGGATGCTGAAGTAGATCAACAAGACCTGGCTGCACGTTGGAGCCAGTGGTCACAATTGGCAAGTATGATCATATCCTCCAACAACGGACGTCCCATCATCGTAATGGGTGACACCAACAGCCGATACACGCGAGATCGCATCATAGACAATTTCATTGCACCTCTTGAAGCTGACGGACGCTTCACCGTTACAGACGCTTGGATAGAAAAAGAGTACAACGGCGTCTATCCTGAGTTCGGATCACCCGCAATGATGGTGTGGGATTTGGGTTTCCAGAAAGGAGAAGTAGTGGACAAGGTGTTCTATATCAACAATAATGCCAGCAACTACTCTTTGTCCGCGAACAGTTACTTACAGGACACCTCCTTTGTGGATTCAACAGGCACTCCCCTCGCTGACCATTGGCCAATAGTGGTGGAGTTCACGTATGAGAAACATGCCGAACAGCCACACATCTATCACACCAACGCAGATCAAATCAATTGGCAGGGAGAGAACCCTACAGCAGGAGGCCGATACTATATCTTCCACCCGGAAAGCCACACGTTCCTCTGCAATAACGACCTCACACTTACTGCCGTACAAGAACCACTCTATGCGTGGACTATGACGCAACAGTCCGAAGAACAAGGCGTTTACACTATGAACATGTTCTCCGGAGCATATTACTTCTACCTGCAAAAAACAGGCTTATTTGGCACAAGCGCTACACCTGCTCTCTCTGCAGACGCACAGACTATTCAAGTCTCGGCATCAGAAACCAACACAGCACGAAACGCATACAAAATTCACCGTACTGCATCGCCCGCAAAACTGCTCAACTACGACGGCAGTAGTTTCACAGGAGCAAACGGACGAAGCGAGCAGAACGACTGGCTCTTTATATCACAACAGCAGTTCAGAGACTCCATGCGCACCTTTGCCAATTGGGAGATGACCATCTGCTCCAACGAAGAAGTGATGGAGGCCCCGTTCAAAGGTGTTCGAAGCGCAGGTATTCACCATGGCACGCTTGTTAACCATTTTGGCTACGACTCCATCATCACACTGAATCTGCACGTACTGCCGGCATACGAAACAAAGGAAGTACACACTCTCAACGTCGGAGATTCTGTTACCTTCAGAAGTATGACATTCCGCGCAACAGAGCCTGGCACTTTCCGTTTGAGCGAAATATTCCAAACACAAATGGGCTGCGACAGTATATTCAGCGCGGTTATCACCGTGGTACAAAACCAAGGCGGTACGGATTTGCCGTCCATATATGAAGAAAACATATATTCGCAAGAACAGTCAGACAAACAAAACGTCACTCACGCAGGGATTGTATTCCTTAACGGACAACTATACATCCGCAGGGAGAACACCCTTTTCGACCTCTCCGGACGAAAAATTAGGACACTAAAAAGCGAGTAAATGATCGCTTTTTGACCTAAATGGCAAAAAAATGACTTTTTTTTTCACTTTTCTGCCAAAATATTTGGTCATGTCAAAAAAAAGCAGTACCTTTGCAGGCTTTTTCGTGAAAGCCGCCCCATAATGGGGCCCCCGACACAACAGGACGCTGATCGTCCGAGTTTACGAGGAAAGAACTTGTTGTGGTTGGGAGAGCGGAGGCCTTGAGGACTTAAATGAGTCTGTAGCGCAAGCGGAAGATTCAGTCCGTGTCCGAAAGTGCCGAACGCGAGACTCGCTAGCTCAGTTGGTAGAGCATCACACTTTTAATGTGGGGGTCTTGGGTTCGAGCCCCAAGCGAGTCACCAAAACAGAAGAGACGCCAAACAGCGTCTCTTTCTCTTTTCATCAGGTTCTTATCAGCACCCTATCTGCTCCCTATCAGGTCCCTATCAGCTCCTTATTGGAGTTGCGGGCAATTTCGGGGCACTCTAACCCTGATTATCTCAGACCCTATCTCTATTGTGCGGGATTGCCAATCTTGCCGGCAAAGAGAATCGTGCCGCATTTCACTTCGCGAATAAGCAGCAGGAACGGACGATCCAAGATAAACGGGTCAACTCGCGGACTCGGTTCAGCGGCTGTTGGTGCCACTAACCCTACTGAGACAGCGGCCGCTTTCACGCCTTCTTCATCCATTTCCATATACGAGTCCTGGAACAAACGGTCTAAGCACAGCGACTCTTGAGTCGAAATACCCGACAGGTTCGCATTAGAAGTGAATACGTCCACCATCCCTAACGCCTGCATATCTTCATTGAGGTCACGATGGTACTTCAGTTTGCATTTGGGCACCTGAATCTCCACTTCATACAGTCCTAATCGCCCTTGCAAATCAGCCAGTTCTTCCAAGTCCAAGCCCTCAAGATAGGCCTCCACGGACAAATTTCTGCGCGGCAAGATGAAATCCGCACAATAAGCACCATCCTTAAAATACAAACGCAACATACGCGCGTCATAATGAGTGGTATCAGCCTCTGCTGGTTGTTTTTCAGACCCATCATATGAGAAATAGAATACTCGTGCGTCCGAAGTCGGAGTGACATACATCTCCCCACCTTTATTCATCATCTTCACTTCAGACAGCGAACCATCAGCACGCGTAAAGTCTCTCTCCTCGGTAAACCGACTGTCAAACGGACTACTCCACTTGCTCTTGAAATAAATGGCATTCGCCAAAATCATGCGAAGGTTCTCATTGAAGATACTCTCATCCACCACTTTTGGGATAAGGCCTTTGGTGTTTTGGTTTGCCCAATTATTGACCAGTTTTGCCGTCGCGGGATCAGCCAAATCAGCATTCTGCACTTTCGCCTTGTAGTAGTCTTTATTGACCTTGACAAACGCATCTTCCACACTATAGTCGCCGGCACCTATCGTACGGAGTATCTGATTAAGGGTCTCACCCTCAGCGCCATTAGCCACCATCGCACCGACAATGGCAACACTCAGCGGAGAGAGAAACACGTTCTCACTCTCCGTCTCTGTGGCACTAACCTGCTTGAGCAAGTCAAGGGTAAAGCCATTCTGGTTGGTGTTTATCACTTTCTCCTCCGGCGTCAGTTCAAGAGTCCTGACCTTGTGGGGAGTTTCTCCGCAACCCGTAAGCAAAAGAGCCGCTACAAGTGCACAAATAATACTTCTCATTTTCATATTCACTCAGTTTTGATTGCGAACTCAGACTATTCCGAATTCCGCTGCAAAGGCACTGTTTTTTTTTGAACTGACCAAATTCTTGACTTATTCAGTCTAAAAATAACCCCTCCTGTAAGGAGTTGAGTATCACCCATTTACAAGAGAGGCTAAAATAAACACTTATGCAGCGGTTTGTTCAGGCCCGGATTAGACCACGATGTTCACGATTTTGCCGGGCACAACGATGATTTTCTTGGGCGAACCACCGTTCAGGAAGCGCGGAGTCTGCTCGTCTTGAAGAACGGCTTTCTCCACCTCCTCGCGCGAGGCGGTCTTGGGCAGTTCTATCGTGAAACGCACCTTGCCATTGAACTGCACAGGGTATTTCACATTGCTTTCCTCAAGATATTTCTCGTTGCACTCAGGCCACTTGGCATCAAACACGGTTCCTACTCCGCCGCAAAGACTGAACATCTCCTCGGCAATATGCGGAGCATAGGGAGCCAACAGTACGGCAAACTCCTTTAGAATCTGTTTCTTGCTGCACTTGGAAAGCTCACTTTGGGCAATCATGAATGCAGGAATGGAAGTGTTAAACGAGAAATGCTCTATATCCCAAGTCACCTTCTTGATGAGTTTGTGCAAACTGCGCAACTCGTCCGGCGTAGGCTCATCGTCACTCAAGTTCTCGAACTGGTTCCACAGCTTCTTGAGGAAACGGTGCACGCCGTCTATTCCGTTGGTGTCCCAAGGTTTGGACATCTCCAGCGGGCCGAGGAACATCTCGTACAGACGCAGTGTGTCCGCACCATATTTGGCTACGATATCGTCGGGATTGACCACATTGAACATCGATTTACTCATCTTCTCCACAGCCCAGCCGCAGATGTACTGCTTGGGCGTAGCCTGACCTATATACGGATTGTCCTCGTCGGTGGAACCGTCAGAATAGATGAACTGCGCGTTCTTGTACTCGGGCAACCAACTACGGAAAGCCTGCACGTCCAGCAAGTCGTTGTGTACGATGTTCACGTCCACGTGGATAGGCTGCACTTTGTCCTTATATTCAGGGTTTTCGATGAGGTTGAACGACACGAACAGGTTGCCGGTAGCGCCCTCGCCGATGTAGCGATAGACGAAATTGGAGCGTCCCTGAATCATACCCTGGTTGATAAGTTTGGTGAAGGGCTCGTCCTGACAGATATAGCCCAGGTCGAAGAGGAACTTGTTCCAGAAACGGCTGTAAATCAGGTGTCCCGTAGCATGCTCCGAGCCGCCCAGGTAGAGGTCCACTTGCTGCCAGTAGTTGTTGGCTTCTTTGGAGACAAGCGCCTCGTTGTTGTGATTATCCATGTAACGGAGGTAATAAGCCGACGAGCCCGCAAAACCCGGCATGGTGCAGAGTTCCAGTGGGAAAACACTCTTGTTGTCAATGAGGCTCTTATCCACCACCTGCTTGTGCTCCGTATCCCAGGCCCAGACGCGCGCGTTGCCCAACGGCGGTTCTCCGGTCTCCGTAGGCAGGAACTTGTCCACTTCGGGCAACTGCAGCGGCAGACATTCCTCGGGCAGCATGTACGGCATGCCGTTCTTGTAATAGACAGGGAATGGCTCGCCCCAATAGCGCTGACGGCTGAAGATAGCATCACGCAGACGATAGTTGACCTTTACGCGGCCAATGCCCTCTTTCTCTATGTATGCCTTCATGGCGGCGATAGCGTCCTTTACCTGCATGCCGTTCAGGAAGCCCGAGTTCATCATAACGCCTTCCTTGGCATCAAAACTCTCGTTGGACACATCTGCGCCCTCGATAAGCGGGATAATGGGCAGGCCGAAATGCTTGGCAAAAGCGTAGTCGCGGCTGTCGTGGGCAGGCACGGCCATGATAGCACCTGTGCCGTAACCGGCAAGCACGTAGTCGGAGATGTAGATAGGTATCTCTTTGTTAGTCAGCGGGTTGACAGCATAACTGCCGGCGAACACACCTGTCACTTTGCGGTCCGCAATACGCTCGCGCTCGGTGCGGGTCTTCACCCACTGGAGATACTTCTCCACTTCGGCCTGCTGCTCAGCCGTCACAACTTTCTGCACATACTCACTCTCAGGCGCCAGTACCATGAAGGTCACGCCAAAGACTGTGTCCGCACGGGTAGTGAAGATAGTGAATGCCTCGTCCAAACCTTTGATTTGAAAGAGCATCTCTGCGCCTTCGCTGCGACCAATCCAGTTACGCTGAGTCTCTTTGATTGACTCGCTCCAGTCGATGCGGTCCAGGCCTTCCAGCAAGCGCTGGGCGTAGGCACTGACGCGCAGACTCCACTGACGCATCACGCGCTGTTCCACAGGATAACCTCCACGAACGGAGAGCCCCTCGCTGACTTCGTCGTTGGCCAACACCGTGCCCAAAGCGGGACACCAGTTGACCTTCGTGTCAGCCAAGTACGCCAGACGGTAGTTCATCAGAATCTCCTGCTGTTCGCGCTCGGTCTTGGTAGCCCATGTGGGGTCCTCTTTCTCGAAACGCTTAACGAGTTCAGCGATAGGTTTGGCTTTGTCGGCCTCCTGGTCGTAGTACGAGTTAAACATCTGAATGAAAGCCCATTGCGTCCATTTGTAGAAGTCGGGGTCGCAGGTGCGGACCATGCGGTCCCAGTCGTAGCAGAAACCTATCTTTGACAACTGCTCGCGATAACGGGCTATGTTCTTCGCTGTGGTCACTTCGGGATGCGTGCCTGTTTGGATAGCATACTGCTCTGCCGGCAAACCGTAGGCA
>ONXE01000137.1 GCA_900321775.1 uncultured Bacteroidales bacterium | reverse complement strand
GGAATCCAGCGGTCCGCCACAATACCCATCAGTGCGGGCATGAACAGGCTGACGATACCCTGAACGGAATAGAACCAGCCGATGTGTCCGCCAAAACCGTACGCGCCCAGGTAACGGCCCATAGATGTCAGATATGCTCCCCAAACGGCAAATTCGAGGAAATTCATGACAATGAGTTTGAATTTCAAGTTCTTCATAATATTTCGTAGTTTCGTTATATCCTTATTTTGTCATGTCGCCGGAGACTCATCGCTTAGAACTCCGACGTGAAATGGAACCGGATGTGGGTGTAGTCCTGCTGTGCCATCGAGAGCACATAGCCGCTGTCGGCCAGGAACACATCGCGCCCCTCTTTGTCGAGGGCCATATACTGCGCCTTGCGTTTCTTGAACATCTCTATCTCCGCCTTGGTCTCGGCGCTGTCGTCAGCAGGGGCAATCCAGCAGGCTTTGTACAACGAGATGGGTTCCCAACGGCACATCGCCTGATATTCGTGCTCCAGACGGTATTGGATAACCTCGAACTGCAGCTGTCCCACCGTGCCGATAATCTTGCGGCCACTGAGTTGGTTAACAAACAGTTGCGCCACACCTTCGTCCATCAGTTGGTTGATGCCCTTATCTAACTGTTTCTGCTTCATCGGGTCGGCATTCTCGATGTACTTGAACATCTCAGGCGAGAAACTCGGCAGACCCTTGAAATGCAGTTCTTCTCCTGCGGTCAGGGTGTCGCCTATCTTGAAATTGCCGGTGTCCGGCAAGCCCACTATGTCGCCCGCAAACGCCTCATCTACAGTCTCTTTCTTCTGCGCCATGAAGCACGTCGGCGCCGAGAAACGCATCATCTGGCCCTTGCGGATATGTTTGTAATAGACGTTGCGCTCAAAAGTACCCGAGCAGATCTTGAAGAACGCGATACACGAGCGGTGGTTCGGATCCATGTTGGCGTGAATCTTGAAGCAGAATCCCGTGAATTTCTCCTCCATCGGGTCCACTCTTCGCTCCAGGGCCTCAATAGGCCGCGGGGACGGAGCAATCTGCACGAAACACTCCAACAGCTCTTTCACGCCGAAAGTGTTCAGCGCCGAGCCGAAGAACACAGGCGCCAGTTCACCCTGAAGGTACTCCCCTTTGTCGAAAGGCGAATAGACGCCTTCAATCAGTTCCAGGTCTTGACGCAGTTTGTCCGCATCTTTCTCGCCGATAAGTTCGGTAATCTGCGGGTCGTTGACGTCGTCGAAACGAATGGACTCGGTAACAACCTGTTTATTAGGCGTGTAGAGGTCCAGCGTCTGTTGGAACACGTTATACACGCCCTTGAAACGCTGCCCCATGTTGATAGGCCACGACAGCGGACGCACGCGGATGCCCAATTCGGCCTCCACTTCGTCCAACAAATCGAACGGGTCCTTGCCTTCGCGGTCCATTTTGTTGATAAACACCATCACTGGCGTCTTGCGCATGCGGCACACTTCCATCAGTCGGCGCGTCTGCGTCTCCACGCCCTTGGCTGCATCGATGACGATAATCACGGAGTCCACGGCAGTCAAAGTGCGGAACGTGTCCTCTGCAAAATCCTGGTGTCCCGGCGTGTCGAGGATATTGATATGGAACGACTCGGCTTCAGCGCCGGACAAGGTAGGCGTGTACTCAAAACCCATCACAGACGTGGCAACGGAGATGCCGCGCTGTTTCTCTATCTCCATCCAGTCCGACGTGGCAGTCTTGCGTATTTTGTTGGACTTGACGGCTCCGGCCACATGGATAGCGCCGCCATACAGCAGCAGTTTTTCTGTCAGAGTCGTCTTACCTGCGTCCGGGTGTGAGATGATAGCAAAGGTGCGCCTGCGGCGTATTTCGTCGGTGTAGTTCATTAGCGAAGTTTGGCGTTGAATTTCTCCTCAAAAGTCTTCTGCAGTTTAGCCATGATGGCCTCTATCTGATTGTCTTTCAGCGTGTTCTCTTCGTCCTGAAGGATGAAACTCAGCGCGTACGATTTCTTGCCGGGCTCCAGATTCTTGCCCTCATACACGTCAAACAGGTACACATCCTTCAGCAGTTTCTTCTCGGTCTGCTTGGCTGCGGCCAGCAAGTCGCTGAAACACAAGGTCTTATCTACGAGCAAGGCCAGGTCACGTTTCACTTCGGGGAACTTGGGCAGGTCCTTGATCACGGGTTTGTACATCTTGTTCTGACGGAGCAGTTCAGCCCACTGAAGATCAGCGTAATAGACGTCGTTCTCTATGTCGAATTGCTTGCGCAGTTTGCGGTCCACAATGGCGATGAAGCCCAGCGTCTGCTTGTTGACCGAGCGGATAATCAGTCCGTCGGAGAACAGTTCGTCCGAGAACGGCTCAATCGAGCAGCGCTCTACATTCACGCCCATACGGCGCAGCACGGTCTCCACATGTCCGCGGAGGGTGTAGAAGCTCACTTTCTCCGGCGCTCCGGTCCAGGTCTGCGCGGTCTTGTTGCCCGTCAACCAAAGGCCCAGATGTGTTTCTTCCGAGTACGCCTTCAGCGGGTTGACTTCCTGTCCTTCCGCGGCCTTTTGACCTTCGACCTTCGACCTTTGACCGTCAAAATGGTAGCAGTTGCCGAACTCGTAGAACTTCAGGTCGGGGTTCTTGCGGTTCACGTTGCGACTGATGGACTCAAGTCCACCGTATAGCAGCGTCTGGCGCAGTACGCCCAAGTCCTGCGACAACGGGTTCATGATACGCACGCAACCGTCAATCGGCAGGACCTGATTGCCCTCGTAGTACGACATCTTCGTGAGCGAGTTGTTCAGTATCTCGTTGAAACCCTGTGCGGTCAGTTGTTCGCTGATCTTGCGCTGCAGGACGGTGCTATCCGGTTTGACGGAGTAGGAGAGGTTACTGCGCAGATTATCGCTCAGTTCCACGTTGTTGTAGCCGTAGATACGCAGGATATCTTCTATCACGTCGCACGGGCGCTGAACGTCCACACGGTAGCGCGGCACTTCCAGTTCCCATACCTTCAGCCCGCAACTCTCGCAGACGCTCTCCTTGGCGATGTTGATTTCCAATGCTTTGAGGATAGTCTTGATGGTCTCCTCCGGGATGGCCTTGCCAATCAGGTTGTTGCACTCTTTTTGGGTGAGGGTGACCTTCCACGGCTCAAAGTTGTCTGACTGAATATCAATGATTTCCGAGGCAATCTCGCCACCTGCGGTCTCTTGGATCAGTTCTGCGCAGCGCTTGAGCACAGCCAGGGTGTTGTTGGGGTCACATCCGCGCTCGTAGCGGAACGACGCGTCAGTTGACAGGCCGTGGCGGCGTGCCGTCTTGCGAATCGTAACCGGCTCAAAATAAGCCGATTCCAGGAACACGTTCTTCGTGCTCTCGCTTACACCGCTGTCCTGACCTCCGAACACGCCTGCGATGCACATCGGCTCCTCCGCGTTCCATATCATCAGGTCTTTGTCGCTCATCTCGCGCTCGATGCCGTCCAACGTCGTGAAATGCTGACCTTGCAGGGCGTTTTTCACCACAATCTTATGCCCGCGAATCTTGTCGTAGTCGAAGGCGTGCAGCGCTTGTCCCATCTCGTGCAGAACGAAATTGGTTACGTCCACCACGTTGTTGATGGGGCGCAAACCGATGGTTCTGAGGGCGTTCTGCAGCCATTCGGGCGACTCTTTGATGGTCACGCCTGCGATGCAGATTCCCGAGTAACGCGGCGCACCCTCGCGATTCACTACCTCTACCTCGATAGGCAGATTGGCTTTCTTCTCCGCCAATTCGGCCTGAGGCTTGGTCAACTTTACATCCACGCCATGCGCCTTATAGTATGCGTACAGGTCGCGCGCTACGCCGTAATGGCTGGCTCCGTCGGAGCGGTTGGGCGTGATATCCACCTCAATCACATAGTCGCTCTCCACATGATAGTACTCCGCCGCGGGAATGCCCACAGGCGTGTCTGCCGGCAACTCGATGATGCCGTCGTGGCTTGCGCCGATGCCTATCTCGTCCTCCGCGCACAGCATGCCGAACGACTCCACGCCGCGGATCTTCGATTTCTTGATGGTGAACGACTCGTCGCCGCTGTAGAGCACTGTGCCCAATGTGGCTACGATAACGTGTAGCCCCTGACGGCAGTTGGGAGCGCCGCAGACTATCTGTAACGGGTTCTCCGGAGTGCCCGGCTCGTTGCTGCCGTCCGAAGGACGCACAGCCACCGTCGTGATGTGCAGGTGGTCCGAGTCCGGATGCTCTACACACGTCAACACCTCGCCTGTAACCAACCCTTGCAGCCCGCCTTTGATGGTCTGCACTTCTTCTACTGTACCCACCTCCAAACCAATGGAAGTCAGGTGCTTAGCTACTTCTTCTGCGCTCTCCTGCAAGTCCAGATAGCGCTTCAACCATTTGTACGATATATTCATCTTTTGTCTTTATTTTGCACTTTTAATATCGCGCGCCACGCACGCGTTTATGCCCATGCATACGTGCGCGCATTCCTTTGCGGGTGCAAAGTTACAAAGAATTTTTGGAATATGCAAGAAAAAAATGCTTTTTCTTGCTATTTTAATATGAAAAAGTGCTTCGGATAGCACTTTGATAGTTTGAACCTGCAGCAGCAGAATAAGTCAAACGGGAGAATTATCGCAGTAAGTTAGGTGTCCTTGGACATTGCACAGCGTAGCAGATCGTACCCCTTGCGGGTAAAGAAAGTTACTGCTTTTTTTTGACATATGCAAGAAAAACTACTTTTTTTTACTTTTTATTTGTATATATGGAAAATTTTTTGTAATTTTGCGGCCACAAAAAAAATGAGTAATCGGTTTTGTGATTTAACGGTAACGGTACATGAAAAAACTTCTCTTTACAACGATAGCCTTAGCGGCTTATGCAATCTCTTTCGCCGAAACGGTGAAAATCAACGGTTTGTATTATTCATTAGGGGCCACCACCGCTCAGGTCGTGCAAGACCAGAGCACGGGCAAGTCGGTGTATTCGGCATACACGTCGGTGACGATTCCTGCGTCGGTGACGTACAACAACTACACGTATCCCGTCACGTCGATAGGTTCGAGTGCGTTTGAGGCGCTGACCAACCTGCAGCAGGTAGTGCTGCCGGCCGGCGTGACGACCATCAACTCGGACGCGTTTTACGGTTGCTCCAAACTGGGCAGCGTGAACATTGACGAGGGCCTGACAACTCTGCAGTATCGGCACGGACACCTATGCGCCGTTCTACAGCGAGAACTCGCAGATTAGGTCGTTCACTTTCGGCGACAGCGTGCAGGTGGTGCCGGCGTATTTGTGCACCAGGATGAGCCGGATAGATACCATAGTGCTGCCGCCGTCGGTTCGCTCGCTCGGTGCGCATGCGTTCTACTACTGCACCTCCCTGAGAAGCATCAACCTGCCCGTGACGCAGAAGACGCTGCCTGCCAGTTTCTTGGAGGGCTGCACATCGCTCGACTCCATCCATCTGCCCGCTACGCTGACCACCATCAGTTCGGATGCGTTCTATGGCTGCTCGTCACTGTCGAAAGTGAACATTGACGAGGGCCTGACAACTATTGGCGCCCGCGCTTTTTGGGGCTGTGCTCTGACCGACATCACCATTCCGAGCACGGTGACCTCCTGCAGTATCGGCACGGACACCTATGCGCCGTTCTACAGCGAGAACTCGCAGATTAGGTCGTTCACTTTCGGCGACAGCGTGCAGGTGGTGCCGGCGTACCTCTGCTACAGAATGACGCGGCTGGACAGCATCCATATCCCTGCCACGGTGACATCGATAGATGCGCGGGCGTTTATGTATTGCTCATCGTTGAAGTCGATAGCGTTTCCGCAGGGCATGACCACGCTGGCTGTGAGTGTGCTGGAGGGCTGCTCGGCGTTGGAGCATGTGGTCATCCCGTCATCGGTCACCACAATCAATCAGGACGCGTTCTATGGCTGTACTGCCCTGCAGACAATTCATAACTACGCGTACACGCCGCAGACCATCACCGAGCGTGCGGTGCATAATGTGAACAAAAGCACCTGTTTGCTCTACGTGCCCATCGACTATATCAGCCTGTACAGGTCGAAAGCGGTGTGGTGTGATTTCGTGAACATCATCGGCGTGGCTACTGATTTGCAGTTTGAGGACCAGTTAGTGCACGTAAGTTTCCTGAGGCAGGACAGTTCGCTCTACTACATGGATGCGCAGACGTGGCAGATACCTGTAGCACCTTATATTGAGGGTTTTACGTTCCTCACGTGGCGGGTACAAGAGGGCGCTTTGTCAGACGGTATAGTGCTGCAAGCGGTGTATTCGTCGAACACCTCCACCGATGCAGACCCCATTCCCGCATCGAAATCGCCCCTGGCACGCAAACTTATTCGCGATGGCAATGTGTATATCCTTCGCGACGATAAGGTCTACTCTGTCCTGAGGACCCTTCCCGACCTCCCCTTATAGGGGAGGAGAACAGCGTAGCGAGATGTCAAAGAACGTGAAACGATCGCAAAGTTACTGCTTTTTTTTGAATGGTGCAAGTCTTTTGCAAGAAAAATGTACACAGCGAAGCAGATCGTGCCATTTTGGCTAAGAATTCCGTAAGGATTTACACTATTTTGCGCCGCAAAGACTGGCTTTGTGACCATCGGTCATGAAGAAGAGTATGAGCAAAAAAAAACTTTTTTGCTGTCAAAAGTCAAAGGTCAAAAGTGAAAAAATATATTTTGGCCATAAAAAAGCGCCTGCTCTCGCGAGTGGGCAGTGGGCGCTTTGTTGATAAGGTAAAACCTAAAGAAAACCCTTATCTATAATGTGTATAACCTAAAAAGAAGAAATATGGCAACATTATGAACAACTCAGGTGGCGAGGACAGGACTCGAACCTGTGCCTGCGGGTTATGAGCCCGCCGAGTTGACCTCTTCTCTACCTCACTTCGCGTGGCCGGATATGAAAGCGCCGGCCTCGCTTGGAGTTCAGGCTATAGGCCAGCGGCCTGTCCTGCCTGTAGGAGCTTTGACGCGTCCACCTTACCGTCATACGACTCGATGGTCTTAGTCATGATAACGGTCGTGGTATCGCCGCGCTGGATCGTTTGCGCGGTCGTGGTGACGGTGCGCGTGACGTTGCACGATGAGAGAGCAAGTCCGATAAGAATGAGAAGAATAATCCCAATAAATACCGAAACAAGTCCTTCAAAAAACTTACGTTCATTCTCCATGACTTTGGTGGTTAGTGGTTAATGGTTAGTGATTAGTGGTTAGTGGTTGAGAGGTCTTGGGTCTCGGGCATGCGGCCTTTGACCCTTAACCTCAAAGCGCCTCGGCTTAGCCCTGCACCTGATTGCCCGACATAAACTCGGACATCAAGAACGTACGAAGCATGTGGTACTTCGATTGCGCATTAAAGCGCACCTCAGCAGCCGCACGCTTGGTGGCGTCAGTCATCTGAGTCTTGGCGTAATTGCTCGCGTCACGGAACAAGTTACGCTGTGCCAGCATACCGGCGGTCACAGTCGTGCTCGGATAGCACAACTTCGAGATGTACGGCTGCTTGGTAAAGCCATTGATGGCAAAATAGGTGTTGGTGTGAGAACAGGGCTTGCCGTGGATCTCGCGGACGGGGTATTCAAACACGACTTTCTGATACTTTCCCATAGTTGTAAGTGTTTAGAGGGTTAAAAAAGTGCGCCTCTCGGGTATGTGGCGACCACACCATCTCCCGAAAAGCGCTGCAAAGTTATAACATTTTTTTGGAATGTGCAAATAATTGTGTACTATTTTCCGACAAAAAGCACTATTTTCCAACAATGCGGGTCAATCAAGTTGAATTCGAGCCAATCGACCTTGTTTCTCGAGGAAGAGCGGAATGCCGCATTTCTGCATCTTGTGTACATAGTCTGTGCGTGTCGTGAGGTTTTCTCGCCATCTCTCCTGCTGAAACTCAAGACAGGTCTCCGCGTTGGTGCAATCCGTCGGCAGATACGGAGACAGCCCGAACGCCACTCGTTGGTGGCAAAAGAGTTTCTTCTGTCCTCTGACCATAACGTATCTGCTGTACTTGCATTGGCTGCAAAACAATTCGCTATCCTTACTCATAGTCATCTTCGATTAGAACGATACGACACTTGGTTTTCTTTTGCGCAGCAGAATCACTCTTTCGCTTGCGCTTCTTCCACGGCTTGCGATGAACGACGTTCTTCGTCATCGGACTTGGCGGGTTCTTCGTTGGCTTCATCGTTGTCAAAATGTTGGTAATACTCAGGCTCGTCGTCGTCTAAATGTTGGTCGTCCTCGGCTTCATCTTTGTAGTAATAAGCGTTGACTACTTTGTAGAACTCGATGCCTTTCTTTTTGGCCGTATAGACATCGTCCATCGGGATTTCCTTGCCATCTTTGTCAAACAACTTTCCGGCCTTGATTTCCATGCCGGGGACATCACTCTTGAACGAGTTGTGATGATAGACATAATGCAGGCGCATCATCTCACACTTCTCAATCGGGTTCATACCCTGCAACTCATACAGAGTGCAAAGCAGGTGTTCGATGAGGATAGAACGCCCCCAGAGACTAGTGAAAGTCTCGCTGGTAAAATCGTTGACGGTGTTAACGATGCTTTCGGAATACTTTCCGAGCAATTTGTTAAGGAACTTCCAATCTGCATTGGTGAGGTTGTGCAACTTTTCGTCGTCAGTTGCGTTGGTCTTTTTCTTTGCCATAGTTGTGAATTATTAAGTGATTATTTGTATTGTTCAGAAATCTTATGTTCTTCGGTGCGGAAGGCGGCGACCTCGGCCATCTTGCGTAGCTGTTCGGGGGTCATAGACTTGTACGCGCCAAAGATTTGGTTACGGATAAACTCGGACTGGTTCTTAACTCCAAGCGCTGCGGTCATATCGTCAATCGCGGCCTTTTCGGCTGCATTAACTCGTACGATAATAAACTCCGAGCGAGTATGCGAGAGGTGGTCGTACCCGTCCTCGTAAACTATTCTTAATTTTTTAGCCATAATTGATAATCGTTAAATTGGTAAATCAATTGCCGTAGGCAGCCTAAACAGCCAAAAAGTAAAACCGCCGGAGGCAGAGCGAAGCGTGGCAGGAGATTTGCAAGAGAGTCCCAAGGTCGTCTCACTATTGTATAGACACTTTCGCGAGTTTGTAACTTTTTTTGAAATCAGAGTTGGACTTCGAGAAGAACCAAATCAGAGTCGGAATCTCCTTCAAGCATGTAATCGCCTTTGTCAGTCCACATCTCACTTTCGAGTGGCTTCGCATTTTCGAGTTGGTAGATAGTTCCGATTAAAGGAAAGCCTTCTGTATCGTCAATCAAATAGGTGCCCAGTCTAACTACTTCGCCTTTCTTTGTGAAAAGCCAGTACATAGGACTGTTAATGTGGGGATATTTCCACGCCTTGATAGCGAAGGAAACATCGAAAGGAATTTGTTTGATAGTCATAGCGCAATGAATTATTGAGAAACAATCGGTTCGATAGTGCCCTCGTAGAGGACGAGGTCGTATTCGTGCGTTTGGCGGTTCAACCACTTACCTGTCTTTGTCCAGGAATATGTAGTGAATTCTCTTCGTTCGAGAGTGCTTTGATAAAACCACCCTTTCCCGACAAAAGGGAAAAACAGTTTGCCGCGGTTGGCGTACTTGAGCGGCAGAACGGGACTGCCGTTGCGCGTGTAGAGAAGATAGAATTTGCCGCCATCGTTGGGCATAATCCACGCTTTCGCTGCGAGAGCGGGGTCAAAAGGAATTTGCTTAATCATTGTTGGTAATCTTAAAGAGTTCTAAATCCATATGCATCGGAGCACCCCATCCGAAAAAATAGCCATCGGCGGTCCAATGCATAGTAACTTGTTCGTCGGGGTTCCACATCGAGCGCACGCGTCCTCGGAACGGATAGCGGCCGATAGTGGTGTTATCGACCGGCGTGACCTTGAAACCACACTTGGTGTAGAGTTCATAAGAGACACCGTCCTCGTCAGGTTCGCGCCATGCGCGCATCGCTACTTGCGGAGAAAAAGGAATCTTGGTTTTCATTGTAGTCCTAAAACTTTGTTAACAGGTTGAATAATATCTTGGCCAATCAACTTGGCTCGGAATCTGGCATAAAAGAAATCAAAGTCTCTTTCGCCGTTGTGCGGACTTGCTCGCCAATAGCGCTCTGCGTTGACGGTTGGCGAACCGCTGGGTGTGGAAAAGCCTTGAACGAAATCCTCGTAGGGAACGCTGAAATCGTAGGGCGTGCCGTCCATCAACTCGCCGTAGTGCTCGGACTTAATCGGCTGCAAGGCAGGTGCTTTGGCGGGGCTGCTACCCTGCAAGGCTTGGGTATTCGGGCGCATTTTGTCGTAGCCTTCGACCTTGCTCATTATGCTCGGAATATCAAGCGTTACAAGTTCGTATTCGGTTTCACCCAAACGCACGGACGGAATGCGCGAGCATAGGCACATATCCACGAAAGTCGGCAAATCAAGCACGCTCCAATCCAAGTACCGCGAGGTCATCTGCTTTGCCATGTATGCGATAGCCGACTCATCAGGCTTGTATTTGCGGGCGAACCTGCCCATCAGGGTCTGCAAGCAGACGAAGCATAAAGCGGTTGCGTAGTCCACCGGCTCGCTTGTCGGCAACACGGTTCTACCTCCTATTGTGGCGACATCGCGCAACTTCAGCGGCTCTTTGGCGGCCTCTGCGATAGTCGTCCCGCGCAACTCGGCATAAAAGACACGTGCTGCTTTTTTACCACTAAGTATGTCGTTTAGAGTCATTGCGAAAAAAAGAATTTAATAAAGCATCCCCAACATCTGCTCCCCGCGTGCGTACGCGCCTAGCACACTGACGCATTGCATATACGCTGTA